>JAHWKV010000009.1 GCA_019347725.1 Actinomycetota bacterium | reverse complement strand
CAATGTCCACTACGCCACCGAGGCCGACTGGCAGCTCGCCAACGCTATCGCCGCGGTGCGTGCCCGCCGGTCACTGGATGAGATCGAGGGCTGGCTGCCGCCGGCGCCCACCGCCGGGCTGCGCTCCGGCAAACAGATGGCCGAAATCTTTTCCCGGTTTCCCGGCGCCGTCCAGCGCTCCGCCGAACTGGGCCTGGAGTGCTACTTCGACCTGTCGTTGGTGGCGCCCAAGCTCCCCGACTTTCCCATCCCGGACGGGCACACAGAGATGAGCTGGCTGCGCCACCTGACCTACGAGGGCGCCGCAGTACGATACGGTCCCCGCAAATCCGAGCGAGCGCCCGGCGCCTACCGGCAGATCGGCTACGAGCTGAACATGATTGAACAGCTGGGGTTCGCCGGCTACTTTTTGATCGTCTGGGACATAGTGCAGTTCTGCAAGCGCTCGGACATTTACTGCCAGGGACGTGGATCAGCCGCCAACTCGGCGGTTTGCTACGCGCTGGGCATCACCAATGCCGATGCGGTGGCCCTGCAGTTGCTGTTCGAACGGTTCCTCTCCCCCGAGCGTGACGGTCCTCCGGACATAGATCTGGACATTGAGTCGGATCGCAGAGAGGAGGCCATTCAGTACGTATACGATCGCCACGGCCGGGAGCATGCCGCGCAGGTGGCCAACGTCATCACCTATCGGGCCCGCTCAGCGGTCCGAGACATGGCACGAGCGCTTGGACACTCCCCCGGCCAGCAGGACGCCTGGTCCAAGCAAATCGACGGCTGGGGACCACTGGCGGCCAATACCGATCACGACATCCCTGCTCCGGTAATGCAGATGGCGGGCCGGCTGGAGAACTACCCGAGACATTTGGGAATTCACTCCGGCGGCATGGTTATGTGCGACCGTCCGGTAATCGAGGTGTGCCCGGTGGAGTGGGCCCGCATGGAGAACCGCAGCGTCTTGCAGTGGGATAAGGAGGACTGCGCCGCTGCCGGACTGGTCAAGTTCGACCTGCTGGGACTGGGCATGCTTTCGGCAATCCATTACTGCATCGATCTGGTTAACGAACACCACGATGTGGAGGTGGATCTGGCCACGCTCCCCCAAGATGATGCGGTGTACGAGATGCTCAGCCGGGCCGACACCGTCGGTGTATTCCAAGTGGAATCCCGGGCGCAGATGGCCACGCTGCCGCGCCTTAAGCCCCGCTGCTTCTACGACATCGTTGTGGAAGTGGCGCTGATCCGCCCCGGCCCGATTCAGGGTGGATCCGTGCATCCCTACATAAAAAGGCGCAACGGCAAAGAGCCGGTCACCTACCTGCACCCGCTGCTGGAGAACTCGCTGAAGAAGACCCTGGGCGTGCCCCTGTTTCAAGAACAGCTGATGCAGATGGCGGTGGATGTGGCCGGGTTCACCGCCGCCGAGGCCGACAAGCTGCGCCAGGCCATGGGGTCCAAGCGCTCTACCGAGCGAATGGAGCAGCTAAAGGCCCGCCTGTATCAAGGGATGGCGGAGCGAGACATTACCGGCGCAGTAGCCGATGCCATCTGGGACAAGCTCGTCGCCTTCTCGAGCTTCGGGTTTCCCGAAAGCCACTCGGTGAGTTTTGCCTACCTCGTCTACGCCTCGGCCTGGCTGAAACACCACTATCCGGCGGCGTTTTTGGCCGCCCTGCTCAACGCCCAGCCGATGGGCTTTTGGGCTCCCCGCACCCTGGTCGCCGACGCCCACCGCCACGGGGTCCGGGTGCTGGGTCCTGACATCAACGCCTCGTCCGACAAGGCAACGCTGGAGCGACGCGACGGCGAGATGGTGGTTCGAATCGGCATCGGCTATGTGCGTAACATCGGCGAGGACCTGGCAAAGCGAATTGCACAAGGACGCCCCTACGCCGGCATGGAGGACGCATCCCGACGGGGTGGGCTGACCGTCCCGCAGATGGAGGCGCTGGCCACCGCCGGTGCTTTTGACTGCTTTGACCTCTCCCGGCGCCAAGCGTTGTGGGCCGCCGGAGTGGTGGCCGGCTCCAAGGAAGATCAGCTGGCCGACCTGGTAACCGGCGCTAAGTCACCCGATCTGCCCGCCATGGCCCCAGTAGAGCAGGCCTCGGCCGATTTCTGGTCGACCGGTCTGTCCCCCAGCGCTTCTCCGGTGGAGTTCGTTCGGCCGCAGCTCAAACGCCGGGGAGTGCTGACTGCAGCGGATCTGGCGACCGCCAGGCCAAACCGGATCGTTACCGTGGGTGGGGTGGTTACCCACCGGCAGCGGCCGGCCACCGCCGGTAACACGGTCTTTTTGAACCTGGAGGACGAGACGGGCCTGGTAAACGTTATATGCCAGCAGGATGTATGGAGCCGCTACCGCAAGGTAGCCGGCACGGCCAAAGCTCTGCTGGTCACAGGGCGTCTTGAAAGGGCAGAGGGCGTGGTCAACTTGGTAGCAGCCAAGTTCGAGCCGCTGAACCTATCTATTGAATCGGGTTCGACCTCGAGAGACTTCCGTTAACGACAGCGCCTACGACCAGGTAACGGTCCAGACCTTGACGTCGGGCTGCTTGGCGCCTTCGGGGTTGAGCTCCATGATCTCTTCCACTAAGCCCCACTCCACGGCTTGCTCCAGTTCCAATATGGTGGGCCGGGCCTGTTGACCATAGAGCGCGTCCAGCGTCTCGGGCGGAATTTTGGTGTGGCGCTCGGCTATCTCTCGGGCCAGGCGAGCATCGTGTATCACGCGCTGACTTGCCTCCTCAATTTGGTCGAGCGACTGCGAACCCTCTCCGAACGACCAGCGAAAGGCGTGGAAGAAAAAGCGCGAGACGGGGGCGCACGTACGGCGGTGCCCCCCCAGAAAAACCGACACCGCGGCGCTGCCCACGTGTCCGGCTGCGTGAACCTCCACCGGATGGGGCAACAAACGTAGGAAGTGGTAAAGCGCCAGACCTTCCCGGGTACTGCCGCCCTCGCTGGAGAGCACGATCGTCAACCGGCCCAGGTCGGACTGCTCCAGTGCTTCGGCAATGCGCGCGCGAAGGGCGTTCGACGAAGATCGGTTGAGGTTGCCGTTAAACACCACTCGATAGTCCATGGAACCAGAGGCTATCCGCTTTTCAACTTCCGGTTGATGGGACCCGCCACGGTGCAAATCGCCCTTAAAGGGCGCGCTCTAACAAGCTGCAAAACCAGCGAGGAGTGATTACTTAAACTTCCTCATCTGATCAAGCATGCGATGCTGGGAATCGCCGCGGCCCTGGAGTTCCTTCTTCCTGATTTCGCGGCGCCTGGCGCGTTCGGCTCGCGCAAGCGACTCCCAATGCGCTTGCTCCTTCGCAGTCGGGTCACGACGCTTCAGACGATCGTATAACGACATGGACCGATTCTAACCGATCAGCCTGCTCCACAATCGGTCTTAATCAGACCGTCGAGCGCTTCTTAAACGCCAAGAAACCGCCGGCTGCGACCAGCACTACCACGGCCGCAATGATCAGGCCGGGCGTTAACCACCCGTCCTCGTCGTCCTCTTCCTCCTCAGCATCATCGGTAACCGGCTCCGGTTCCGACTGCCCCGGGAGCTGTTCCTCCTCTTCAGCCGGCTCCGGTTCGTCGGCCGATTCCGCACCCTCGCTGGCCTCAATGGTCATCATGACATCGTCGGCCAGGGAAAAGTTCGGATTCACCGAGCAGCCCTCGGGGTCGCTCAGACCGACTGTGAACGTTTCGGAGGACTCCGGTTCGTCGTCGGCAAGAATATCGATCGTGACCGATTTCTCCACCTCTGAGCCTGTGAAACTCACCTGCTCGCCCAGGGCGCTGAAGTCGGATCCAGGATCTGCGCTCTGACCCGAGGCGGCAACCCGAACACTGGAGTCGGCCGCGCTCGCATCCCGGGTTACCGTAACGGTCACGGTGTCGCCCTCACTTACCGAAGTCGGCGAGACATCGAGAGTGAATCGATGGCAAGCAGCCGAAGCCGCCGGCGCCAGCCAAACCAACGCGGCCATAGCCATAGCCAGGATCGCACCGAGACCTGCTTTATGAATTCGCATGCTCCACCTCCCCAGGTAGTCGACAAAAGCATGGACCTCGAAGGAAGCAGCAATCAAGTCGGCTTGACGTCCTCCGGCCTGAACAACGCCTTGAGCGACGCCCTTGCAATGCTGCGTACACTTGCCGGGGCCATACCGTCCTCCCAGGAGCGGGGACCGGGATCATGCGAGTCCCTCAGGCCGAACCACGTTGCGGGAAGCACCTTGACGTTTATATACAGGTCGCCAAACCCTCCCCCGTTGGCGCCAAAACCACCCTTGCCCTTGAGGTGCAGCCGCGTCCCGTCGTCGACGCCGGGATGCAGAAAGACGATCGCAGTGCGTGTAGGTTTACCGGCGTCCCGGCACTGGAGCCTTACCAGCCTGCCTTTTCTGGCTTCCCGGTGAGTAAGTACGACCTCAACCTCCAGGTCGTTGCCTCGGGTCGGCCGGCGGGGTGGGGTCCGCATGCCGGCTAGGTTTACTCGGTACTTGGCAAAGCCGGACGGTCGTAACAACATCATCGGCGAACCGCCGCGGCGAATTCGATCGTAGAGGTCTCGCTGCGACCGGTCCGAGAGTACCGAATAGGCCTGCTGGATCTGCTTGAAACGCTCTTCCGAGCGCGGGTCCCCTGCGTTGGCGTCGGGGTGATGTTTGCGCGCCATGGACCGGTAGGCACTCTTGATCTGCTGGTCGGTGGCGCTTAGGTCAATGTCCAGCACGGCATAAAAATCTCGACTGAGCCACTCCCGGTGATTCATAGAGTCCCATTCTGCGTCATCGCCGGGCTAATGGAGACGGGTCGTAGGAGATCAGCGCCGGTGGGACTAAGGCGCGGGCGGCGGGTGCGGTCGCCCAAGCTGCAGGTAAACCCACAACGCAGTCAACAAGACCGCACCACCCAAGCCGAGAAAGGCCCACAAAGGCACACTGGGAAGCTCATCGTCGCCTCCTGCAGCCAGAGCATCCGACTCACCGTCATCATCAGGCCCCGGGCCGGCTTCGGAGTCGTCCGGCTCGGGAGAGGGGCTGGGCTCAGGCTCGGGAGAGGGGCTGGGTTCGGGCTCGGACTCGGGTTCAGGTTCCGGTTCAGGTTCCGGTTCGGGCTCAGGCTCGGGCTCAGGCTCGGGCGGCGGAGGCGGAGCCGGGGTTTGGTCGCTGGCGATAATGGTGACCTCGAGGTCCCCCGGAAGGATGAAGGCCGGTCCTTCCGAGCAGCCCTCCGGGCTGCTCAGCCGGATAAAGAACGACTCGGTGGCCTCCCGCTGTGGGTCGTCGACGATCTGCACCTCGGCGGTCTTCTCCCGTTCGGTGCCCGCAAAGCTCAAGCGCTGCTCAATACCCGAGAAGTCGGCGGCCGTCGCAGAACCCGGGACCGTCGAAACGACCACCGATGAGTCGCTCGAGGCGCTCAACCGGCTGACGGTCACGGTGACGGTGTCGCCTTCGAACGCCCGCTCGGGAGAGGCCTCGACGCTGAAGCGATGACACGACGCAAACGCCGCCGATGTGCCCAACGTCAACGTCGTCGCGACCAGGGCCACCACCACCAGCAACCGCAAACGAGCTTTATGCATTCGAACTCCCCTGGGGACATCGTCAATGAGCGAGGTTTGCAAGCCGAATGCTACTCCCAAGAGACGCCGGGACTGCAACTTCGGTCGATTCTGCGATTACGCCAGGGCCGCGTCCAGTGCCAGCTCCGCCGAACCGCCTTTGAAAAGCCCCGCGACAGGACAACCCTGGCTGGCGGCTTCGGATGCGGCCGCAAAGCCGTCCGCGTCCATGCCTTCAACGGTAGCGCGCACCTTTAGGGCCACCTTGGTGATCCCGGTACCCGGTACCAGCGTTACCGTTGCGGATGCATCAAAATGCGCGTCGCTGCCCCCGGCGTCGACAACCGCCTTGGACAGAGCCATGCAGTAACACGATGCGTATGCGGCAGCCAGCAGCTCTTCGGGGCTTGTGGCCCCCTCGGGCTCTTCTGCCCGGCGCGGCCACGATACGTCGAAGGTTCCCAGTCCGGAGGAGTCCAGCGACACGCGCCCGCTGCCGTCCAATAAGCCCCCGTTCCAAATTGCGAAGGCGGTCCGATCTGCCATTAGCAACCCTCCTTTTACGTGCGACACCGGCAAGAAGCGTCACCCTAACACCGCCCGTCTCGCCTTCACCCTTGTGTCATGTTTCACCAAATCTCATGACTTATTGAATGGACTCTTCGGCAACGAGGCGGTTTTCCTACTTAAGAAGATTCGGTTGGTCGGCAAAGGACCCGGCAAAAGCCCGAGCATCGGTGCTGAGTCTGGGTGCGGTCTTACGGCCGATAGGTTGCGCTGACGCTGCGAACTGACACCCGTGTCACCGCGGCTCGGTATCCTCAGCGTTATGCGCCCAGGCCGTTGCGGAACCAGTTGATGCCAAACATTCAATGCGCCCATTGCGGCAGTACGCATACCGACGTCGCCAGCGTCCGGGCCTGCTGGCAGTCGACCGGAGCGCCGTCGCCCTCCACGCAGCCTGCCGGTACTTCCGTCCAGGGCGGTACGGGCCGGCCGGCGCCCGCCTTGGGGCGGGGTGTGATTGTTTCCCCCGGCCAGCCGGCGCCCGAGCCGTGGGCAAGCTGTCCCCGGATTCGCCTGGGCGGTCCCGGCTCCCTGCCCGAGCAACTAGAAGACCTGGTGCGATGCCACTTCGAGCGCCAGCCGGTTGTGGTGGAGTTACAGGGCGAGTGGTCGGAGACGAGCCAGGAAACTTTTCCAGAGCCGCCCTGGTCTCTTACCCCCGCTTTTACCTTTCCCGGAGAACAGCTGCGGACGGTGCTTGGCAACTGCCTGGATGCCCGCAGCGGCGAAGGGCTCGGGTGGGCACTTACCAATCGGGCTGTGCGGCTCGGCGCCACGCCGGGGGGCCCGGCCGACGTGATCCTGCCGGACGGCCGGCCCGCGTATTGCGACGGCGGACCGCTGCGGTATTTGGCGCCCCAACCCACGGCCAAGTCCTCTGCGCCGGTACTGCATCGGGTGGCGCTGGAGCACTCTTCGCTGATCCCGTTTGGCACCAACCTGACCAACGCCGAGCTTGCCGAGGACCAACGGGCTGCCGTCGTTCACGCCGACGGCACCGTACGGATCATCGCTCCTGCGGGCTCGGGCAAGACCCGGGTTCTCACCGAACGGGCTCGCCACCTGCTGAAGGCGTGGAAGATCCCGTCTCAGGCCCTGTGTCTGGTGGCCTTCAATAAGCGCGCGGCCGAGCAGATGAAGGACCGCACTGGAGACCTACAGGGTCTACAAATACGGTCCCTTAACGCTCTCGGGCTCGCCGTGGTGAGCGGATCGGGCCGGTTCGGAGAGAGCCGGACCGTCGAAACCATCGACGAGCGCAGCGTCCGCTCGATCCTCGATTCACTGGTCAAACTTGGGCGCCGGGCCAACGCAGACCCTGCGGCGGCGTGGTTGGAGGCTTTCTCCTTGATACGCCTGGGCCTTCGCGCTCCGGCCGAGGTGGAAGCCGATTTTGCGGGCGACGTCCAGGGCTTGCCGGAGATCTTCGATTCCTACCGCCGGGCCCTGGCCGTTCGAGGGGTGGTGGATTTCGACGAACAGATTTACCGGGCCATCGAGATACTGTTGAGCGATCCCTCGGCTCGCTACCGGGCACGCCGATCCTGCGGGATCATGCTGGTGGACGAATTCCAGGACCTTACCCCCGCCCATCTGCTGCTCATCCGGTTGCTGGCGGGTCCCTCCGGCACAGTATTCGGAGTCGGCGATGACGACCAGACTATCTACGGGTATGCAGGCGCCACGCCCGACTGGCTGATCAATTACACCCAGTTTTTTCCGGGCTCCGGCAGCCACGCGCTTAGCGTCAACTACCGCTGCCCGAGAGAAGTCGTCAACGCGGCGCGCGTTTTGCTGACCCACAACCGGCGGCGCGTCGACAAACACATCACCTCCCCGCCGGCCGCAGCCGCTTCCGCATCGTCCCTACAAGTACGGCAAAGCGATGATCCTGTTTCCTCCACGGTGGACACCGCCCTGACCCTGCTGAAGCGGGGCGCCGAACCCACGGATCTGGCCGTGTTGACGCGAGTCAACAACTCACTGGCGCCGGTGCAGCTGCTGCTCGCATCCGAAGGCGTGCCCGTCAACCAGGCAGTTGGGGCCGGCTTCTTGGAGCGCACCGGCGTGCGAGCTGCCCTGGGTTGGCTTCGCATAGCCGCCGGCCCGAGTCGGCTAAACGCCAAGGACATAGCTTTAACCGCGCGGCGGCCGCCCCGCGCCCTGTCGCCGAAGGTTATCGAGTGGATGGCGGAGCAGCGAACCACCTCCGTCCTTCGCTCTCTGGCGGATCGCCTCTCCGATCGCGACTCCGTGAAGGTCCACTCGTTTACCGACGACATTGAGATGCTGGCAAGCGTGGCCGCAGGGGCCAGCACGGACCAGGTTCTGCGAGCTTTGCGCGACCGTGTCGGCCTGGCCGAGGCGATGCAGGCGCTGGATGGCCAGCGCCGTCGCCTGGATCGCTCGCCCCAGACCGACGACCTCGACATCCTCATCGCCGTGGGCAAGCTGCATACGCGTGCAGAGGACTTCGAGCGGTGGCTGCGGGAGGGGTTGAGCGCCCCGGGAGATCCCCATGGGGTTACCCTGGCCAGCATCCACGCCGTCAAGGGCCGGGAGTGGGCCCACGTCATAGTCCACGACGCAACGGCGGGGCTTTTGCCCCACCGCCTGGCCACCGACCGGGAGGAGGAGCGACGGGTGTTTCACGTCGCCCTTACCCGCGGCTGCAAGTCGGTCACGGTAACAGCAGGATCGCCACCGTCGATATTTCTGGAAGAGATGAAAGTCGAATGGGTTCAGCCGGCGGTCCGGGAGCCGGCGGAAATTGAAGGAGCAACCACAAGACCTGCTTCGCAAACGGCGACCGCAACGCCCACGGCCGAGGCAGCCGCCGCCGCCGACCTGCTCAGGCGCTGGCGCCTTGAAAGGGCCCGTTCAACCGGCAAGCCCGCGTATACGATCATGCACGACAAGACTCTCGAGGAAATCGCGGGGTCCGGGTGCAGCACTCTGGACGATCTGGCCCGTATCCGGGGCATCGGACCGGCCAAGCTGCAAAGCTTTGGAGACGAGATCCTGGCGGTGTTGGAGGAAGCGGCGGCGCCATAGCGCCACCGCCTCCTGATCTGAAGCGCTACCTACGCTCTATCCGGCTCAGCACCGGCTCGGCAGGACGAAGCGTAATGCCGGTGAAAAGCTTGATCTGCTGTTTGGCCGCAGTGAACTGGTAGTCACGCACCAACATGGCCGTGACTATCACCGCTTCCAGCATCGAAAAGTACTGACCGATGCAAGCTCGGGGACCGCCTCCGAATGGAAAGTAGGCGTAGCGCGGCCTGGCCTTCTCACGCTCGGCGGTAAAGCGGTCGGGGTCGAATTCCTCCGGCTCGTCCCAGTACTTGGGGTGACGGTGAGTCACCCACGGACTGGACACCGCCACACTGCCGGCCGGAATTCGATAGCCGTTTATCTCGTCATCCTTGACCGCCAAGCGCGGAATTGCGTAAGCAGCCGGGTACAGGCGCATCGCCTCCTTGACCATAGTGGCGTACTCAAGAGCACGGGTGTCCTCGATGGTGGGGGTGCGAGTGCCCAAGATCGACCGGACCTCATCCAGCACCCGCTGCTGGGCATCAGCATGCAACCCGAGCAGGTGCATGGTGAAGGTCAGCGTAGTCGCGGTCGTTTCATGTCCCGCAAGCAGGAAGATGAGGGCCTGATCGCGCACCTCGTCGTCATCCAGGGCCATCCCGCCTTCAGGATCCTGTGCCTGCAACAGCAGGCTCAACAGATCCTCTTCTCCCGTCGGGCGCTTCCGGCGCCGGGCGATGAGTTGGTCGACGATGTCGTAAACCTCTGCTTGGCCCGGCGAGCCCTTCGGTTCCCGGGGGTAGGCCAATCCGGCGGAACAGACACCGGCGCAAGGCTGCGCGTGAAGGCACGCTTGGAAAGATACGGCACGTTGCGACTTAGCACCGGTACGATCTGTTCGACATCGGCACCGAACAGCGCTTTACATACCACGCGGAGACTGAACCGGGTCATCTCGCTGTGCAGGTCTACGGTTCCTCCCAACGATGCCCAGCGCTCCAGGAGCTCAGAGGATTCGGCGGTCATCATGTCTGCGTACCGGGCCACCCGCTTGTGAGTGAACAAAGGCTGCACGAGACGCTTTTGTCGCTTCCAGGTATCACCCTCACTGGTCAAAAGGCCGTTGCCGACCAGCTCACGCAGCTCTATGTAGGTCGCGTCCTGTTTGGAGTAATTCTCGGCAACGGAGGCTAGGACGTGTTGCACGCCCTCAGGGTCGTGGATGCCGTAGGCCGTAACCCGCAGTGGTCCGGGAGGCCCGGCAACGTAGCGCACCACGTCGCCGTAGTCGTGCATTCGCTGCAGAGTCGTTCCCAGTATGTCGGTCAATAAATCCAGTGCCGACCCCACCACCGGCAGGCCGCGCGGGCCCGGAGCCAAGTGTTCTTTATGCGCCTCAACCGCAACCATGGTCCCCTCCCAGAACAATTACATGATCTAATGTAACAGTTCTACGTGGAGTTTAAAAGAGGGTTGGGCTATCATCGACTCGTGCCCACCAAACTGCTGATCGTGCGCCACGGCCAGTCGGTATGGAATGCGCTCGGCCGGTGGCAGGGCCAGGCCGATCCCCCGCTTTCTTCCGAAGGCGAGAGTCAAGCGCTCGAGGCCGCCGAGCGTCTGTCCGGGTTCAAGATCGATCGAGTCTTTTCCTCGGACCTGCAGCGGGCGAGGCGCACTGCCGAAATCATCGCCGAAGCGCTGGGGGGGGCCGCGGTCGTCACCGACCCCGGTTTACGAGAGGTCGACGTCGGCCAGTGGAGTGGCCTGACCCGCGACGAGATCGAGCGCAGGTGGCCCGGCATGCTGGCAGCACGGGCCCAGGGACGTCTATCGACCCCTCCGGGAGGTGAGACGCCGACCGACCTGACCGCTCGGGTGCGCCGAGCAGTTAACGACATCGCCGCCATCCTGGAGGAAACGGCCGGCCAGGCCGCCGCTAGCGAGCCGCAGACGGCTGTACTGGTAAGCCACCGGGGGCCGATTTCTACGCTCGAGCGCTCGGTGGGACTTAAGCCCGCCCGTGCCGGCCATCTGTCCGGCCACTGGTTTGAAATAACCGCTGGAGATCGATTGCGCCACATCGCCGCCGCCCACCTGCTGGACGGCCCGGCGGAGACGGGTTCCCTGGAAACCCTCTAGCGCCGCTTTTTAGCTAGGATCCGTGCAGCCCGCCGTGTCGCCGCCCGGGCCTGCCGGTTGCTGCCGCGGGTACGGCGTGGAGAACCCGCTTCCCGGGTCCTGCGTCTGTAGATAACGCAGTATCC
>JAHWKV010000099.1 GCA_019347725.1 Actinomycetota bacterium | reverse complement strand
AACTGCTGGCCGTTGAGGCTGAAGATCGAGTCGTAGTCGGCGCTCTGGTGCCACACCTGCGCCTGTCCACGGGGCGGGATCCGCCAGATCGTCGCCTGGTGCAGGTCGGTGACGTACAGGTTCCCGTCCTCGTCGAACACCGGCCAGTTCGGCCACGGCTCGCTGTCCTCCGAGGACGGCTCGCAGTCGCCGTCGCCCTCCCCGGCGCCGCACTGGGGCAGGTCGGGGATCTCGGCGTAGGTGGTCTGCTCGCCGGTCTCCGGGTCGATGCGGCTGCCGAGCACCGCAGGCTTGTCGTTGATATGCACCCTGCCCTCGCGGATTAGCTTCTCGGAGGCACGGCGCGAGGCAATCCCGGCTTCGGAAAGAACTTTCTGTACCCGCACCCCCCCAGGGGGCTCGCCACCGCTTGACCTGCTCACAATCCCGGCCCCAGCCCCGACTCCATCTTCTGCACCGTTATCCCGTCGGGCATGTAGTCGGCCAGCGATGGCAGATCGGACAAGTTGTCCAGGCCCAGACGCTCCAGCAGTACGGGCGTGGTCCCGTACAAGATCGCCCGCCCCGGACCGGCATCGCGGCTCACTTCAGTCACAACGCCGCGGGAAAGCAGATTTCTGAGCACACCGTCGCACGACACACCTCGAATCTCCGCCAGCTGACCACGGGAGATGGGCTGCCGGTAGGCGATGATGGCCAGCGTCTCCAGGGCGGCCCGGCTCAAGCGGGAGCGGCGCTGCTCGCCGACGAACCGCTCCAGGAACTCTGCCGTATCCGGGTGGGTCGCCAGTCGCCAACCTCCGGCCACCTGGCGCAGCACTACGCCCCGGCCGGCGTCCTTTAGGTCTTGCGCCAGCCTTTCCAGCTGCTGCTGCATCCTGGCCGCAGTTACCTCGAAAAGTACGGCCAGGTCCAACGTCGGGACGGGCTCATCGGCAATAAACAAAACCGCTTCCAGGTAGCGTCCCAGGGAGGATTCCTCATTCATCCTTAGCCACCCACTTCAACGAAATCTCGGCAAAGGGCTCTGCCTGATCGATGTCGATAAACCGGTGCTTGCTCAGCTCCAGGACCGCAAGCAGCGATACGACGATATCGATTCGAGAGGTCGACGCCGCACACAAGGCTCGAAAAGTGCTCTGCCGCCGGCTGCGCATTCGCTCTTTGAGCGTATCGATCATCTCCTCCAGGCTCACCTTCATCGGCGTTACGTGCGACAGATCAACGGTCTCTTCCTCCGGTGGCGTCATTGCCCGAATGGCGGCCTGCGCCAGCGTCTGTGGGGTGAGCTCCCGGAGCGGATCCGGGGCGGCGGGAATCAACTCCTCCGGCAACTCGGCCGAGCGTGAGAAATACCCTGCATTGGCGTCGAGCCGATCGGATAGCTGCGAGGCCATCTCCTTAAAACTCGCATAAACGATAAGACGGTGCAGCAACCGGTCCCGCTCTTCCAGCATCAGCTTTATCTCGGGGTCCTCGGCAGAGCGCTTGGGCAGCAGCTTGAGGGATTTGAGCTCCAACAGCGTGGCGGCGAGAACCCAAAAGCTCGAGGCGGTTTCGAGATCGACTTCGCCCATGTCCCGAACCGCCCGCAGGTACTCCTCGGTGACGCTGGCGATGCTCACGTCGGCGACGTCGACCCGTTCCTTGGAGATCAGCTGAAGCAACAGGTCCAAAGGACCCTCGTAGACATCCAGCTTCACAGCGTAGCTCACGGATCCAGAATAGCCAGGCGAGCGCTGCGTCGGGAGGATTTTGCCCGGCGCCTTAGCGCGAGGGCCGCCTCAGTCCCACGGCCTCCCTGACGATCTTCATGGTCTCGCGTGCAGCTTCCCGGGCCACGTCAGCCCCGCCGTCGAGAAGCTTGTCCAGCTGGGCGGGGTCGTCGAGAATTTCCTCGTACCGGGCCCTGAAGGGATCCAGGAACTCGACCAGCGCCTCGGCCAGATCGGACTTGAAGTCGCCGTACCCCTTACCTGCGTATTCCTGTTCGAGTTGCTCGACACTCGACCCGCCCACCGCAGAGTAGATGGCCAGAAGGTTGGAGATGGCCGGTTTGTCCTCGGCTCTTTTGATTTCTGTGCCCGAGTCGGTCACCGCCCCGGAGATCTTCTTGCGTACGATGTCGGGTTTGTCGTTCATCCACACCAGGTTGTTGGGCCGGCTCGAGCTCTTATCCATCTTTCTGGACGGGTCGTCGAGCGACATGATCCGCGCGCCGGCTTCGGCGATGAAAGGCGCCGGTACCGGGAACGTTTCGCCGAAGGTCCGGTTGAACCGATCGGCGATGTTGCGCATCAGCTCCAGGTGCTGGCGTTGATCATCCCCGACGGGAACGAGGTCGGCTCGGTAGGCCAGCACGTCGGCCGCCATCAGAACCGGATACATGTACAAGCCGGTGCCGATCGCCTCTCCCTTGTCGTTGCGGCTCTTGTCCTTGAACTGAGTCATCCGGCTCAACTCCCCCATCCGTGCGATGCAGGTAAGAAACCAGCTCAGCTCGGTGTGCTCGGGAACCTCGGACTGCAAGAACAAAGTAGAGCGCTCTGGATCGATCCCCGACGCGATGAGGCTGGCTGCAGTTTGCCGGGACCTTAGGCTGAGTGTTTTGGGATCCCAGGGGACCGTAAGGCTGTGCAGGTCCACCACACAGAAGAAACATTCGTGTTGTTCCTGCAGCGAAACCCAGTGCCGAAACGCTCCTATGTAGTTGCCTAAATGGGGGACGTCAGCCGTCGGCTTTACCCCGGAAAAGACCCTGCTCATCGTCTAAGTCCTTCTTCGCAATCGAACACCGATCCTAAGCTCCACCTGGGTTCGCCTAACCAACCCATGCCGGACCTCGCTTTATGCTTAAGCCTAGTGCTTAGATATCTCCTCGCCACCCCACCCGACATAGCCGGATTCATCATGGTTGCGGTCGTGTTCCTGATCGCGCTGTCTCTCCACGAATTTGGCCACGCCGCCGCTGCAACTGTGCAAGGTGACCCAACGGCCAAGAACGCCGGCCGGCTTACTGTAAACCCGAAAGCCCACCTGGATGCGGTCGGCACACTCATGATCGTCATGGTGGGTTTCGGATGGGGAAAGCCGGTGCCGTTTGCCCCCAACAAACTGCGCAATCAGCGCTTCGGGTCGGCAGGGGTGGCCATAGCAGGACCGGCGGTCAATTTCGCTCTGGCGATCATCACCGCGGCATTTTTCGTCCGCATGCTCGACACCGCGTCGGATCTCACCCTCGAGTTCCTGTTCCTAAGTCTTCGGCTTAACGTTGTGTTGGGTGTGTTCAACCTTATGCCTATACCCCCGCTCGATGGTTCCCGCCTGTTGAGCGTCTTCTTGCCGCCCAGCAAGCAGCACATCATCTATTTCCTGGACCGGTGGGGTTTTGTTATCTTGCTCGTCTTCGTCTTCCTGCTGTTCCCCTTCTTCGCCGCACCCATAATCAACACCGTGGTCCGGTTTATCCTCAACATGGTCGGCGGCACTTTCTAGTAATCGACGTTCTTTAGCCTCCGTACTTCGAAACGGCTCGTCTGCACCCGGTAGACGGGTTCTACGCGTCACGTAGCAGCACTTCCCGAGCCAGGCCTCGGTACTCGTTGGCCCCTTGGAGCGTGGTGCGGATGCTCAGAACCCTCAGATCGGGTTCAACCTCAACTCTATCCTTTCAATAGTGTCCAGGAGATGAGCCCCTCCTTCAATGGCGACGCAGCTTTAACCAGGCCTGAACCTCAACCTCTACTTCATTTCAACGACGCACTCTAACTTCCAGGCCTCAACCGGTGGCTTTACCGCCCCGAGCATCCCGGCGACCTTTGCGAAGACCCACCTCGTACGCGGTGAACACCACCAGCGCCACCGTGATAAGCGGCAACACGAACCACGCCATGATCGTCGTGAAGCCGGTGAGTGCGTCGTGCTCGGTCGCGGCCAAGACCACGAAAGCCGTATATGCGAAGTACAGAGCAAGGAAAAGCCCGCCCTCCCAGCGGGCAATCGTCAGCCCGGTGAACGCTATGGGAAGCAATGCCATCGCTGCTGCCAGCATCAAGGGAATGTCCAGGGCCACCGTGGCCGCAGAGACCGGAACACCGCCGGCAATCATGGCGGGAAGGCCCAGAACTATCCCGACGTTAAAGATGTTGCTGCCGACCACGTTACCCACGGCCAGATCCCGCTTTCCACTACGCACCGCGATTATCGATACCGCGAGCTCGGGCAATGACGTACCGACGGCAACCACGGTGAGACCTATTACAAGACTGCTGACTCCGAAGGCGGCGGCCATGTTCACGGCGCCTTCGACGAGCAGTGTGGCCCCAAGCACCAGCAACGCGACCCCGCCCACCACGAAAAGGAGCGACTTGATGACCGACTGTGGAGGCTCCTCCCCGCCCTCACCAAACTCGTCCGTATCGTCGACGCCGTCCTCAGACTCCGTCACGCCGCCCGCGGCATCACGGCGGCCGACCAAAATTCTCACCATCGAATGCGCTACCAGCATGCCCAGCATGATCAACCCGTCCAGGGCGCCGATCCCGCCATCGAGCGACAGCAGGGCAGCAGCGCCGATATCGTCAACATGAATGGCAGATCGAGCCGCACCAGCCGTAGCTTGACCGAGAGCGGAAGGATCAGCGCTGAAACGCCTAGGATGAGCAGAATGTTGGCGATGTTGCTGCCGACAACGTTACCGACCGCCAGTCCGGGATCGCCTCGCAGGACCGCACCGACGGAGACAGCAAGTTCCGGTGCCGAGGTGGCCCCCGAGACCACGGTGAGGCCTACGACAAGCGAAGACATGCCGATCCGCCGGGCAAGCGACGATGCCCCACGGACCAGAGACTCACCGCCTACGACCAGCAGCACCAGCCCGAGAATTACCCGCCCGATGTCAAGGAGATCCATGGTCAGAGTCTACGCACGACGGCTGCTCGGCATGCTTACCTCGCGACAGTGCACACTTACTCTTCACCTCCGCAGGCCTCGCTACGTTGGCACGCATTAAGTGAAGTTAACCGCCGATGTTTATAGCTGGTTCATAAGCCTGCCCTATGCTTTAACTGCTCTGGCTGGTTCAGAACTATCGTTCGACCTTCCAGTCGGAGTAATCCCCTGTTTTCCATATCCTTGAGTATTTTGTTAATTGCTTGGCGGGAGCCGCCTACCATGGCCGCGACATCGGCCTGGTGCAAGTCCAACTCGATGATTGTCCCGTCTGGCGCCGGTTTGCCGAGGTCTCCGGCGAACTCCAACAAGATTTTTGCGACCCGGCCCTTTAGGTCTAGGAAGACAAAGTCGTATGCGCGTTCAATAGCTTCTCGAAGAAGCGCGCTAAACGTGACCAACATCGCCTTGGAGATCTC
>JAHWKV010000098.1 GCA_019347725.1 Actinomycetota bacterium | reverse complement strand
GTAGATTCGAGCCTGGAAAGACTGGGGAGTAAATTGTCCGGTCGTCGAGAAGGGAGCTTGATAGATGCCCGAATTTCGGTGAGTAGATGCAGGGGCAAACTGCAACGGTCACTTCAAGGCCGCTACAAAGGATGAGCTCAAGCGAAAGGTCGCCGAACATTTCAGAGAAAAGCACAAACTAAACAACCCGGAGCCGGCGACCAACAGCCTTGTAGATAAGCTGGCCACGTAAGCAAGCCCCCAATTGCTCCCCGGTCGGGGAGTGAAGCTAAAACCAAACCAAATACATCAGCGGCGACGAATCTATCTTTGCCACGACTTTATTTCGGACTGTCTTACCGACGCGAGGAACCTGACACATGCCAGAACGATTTGGGTCAAAGTTAGATATCAAGGCCCGATCGGTAATGACCTTGTTGTACCGGCGATTGGTTTCGCTGGGCCTGTGGCGCCACGTCCGTTCGGTCGGGGGCAGTTGGGCGCACGGGGCCGGAGGCGCGTTTTTCACGACTGAAGACAACAAAGAGTTCTTAGAGGACCTCGTGAAAAGCAGAGGGTTTTGCCGGGACACAACGCTTGGCAACATGCTGCATTTAGGCCAGATCTCGGTTCGCGAGATCACCGAGGGGCCCGGTCTGCACCTGTCGCTAACCGAAGACAGTCGAATCTTCGTTCACATAGATAAGGATTCCCCCGCAACCGGATCCAAGCTGGGCGGAGTGTGCCAGTACGGACGCGATCGGGTGGCCACGCATCTTTGGCGGGAGGTTGTGCCGATGGTGCTGCGCCTGGGCCGCCCGGCCCCGGCCCAAAACTCTGGTGCGGAAAACCTAAGGCGGCGGCTGCGGGATGCCGAAGCCGACGTTAGCTCCGCCATGGAGCGAAACTCCGAAGCCGAGCTGGCCGCCGCGCGGGTCACGCTCGGGGCTGCTCTAGAGGAGATGGGCGAGCTCGGCCAAGCCGCTTCGGTGTATCGGCAGGTAATTGATGCGGCGGTGGCGGACGTGGTGTCGCCTGCCGCGTTCAACCTAGGCTCTCTTTTGGAGAAGCAGGACGACGTTAACGGGGCGGCTGATGCCTATCGCCAAGCTGCTGATTCAGACCACCCCGAGTTCGGGCCTTGGGCCTGGTCGAGCCTGGGGGAGCTCCTGGAGAACAAGCTGGAGGACCCGCGCGGCGCGCGGGAGGCCTACTTGGCCGCCATAGCCACCGAGCATCCGGAGATTGCTCCGTGGGCGGCGGTCAAGCTGGGGGGCCTGTTGGCGCAGATGGGGCAGTACGAGGAGGCCGAGAAGGGGTATCGGCGGGCTATCGACTCCCGCCATCCCGAGTTCGCGCCGTGGGCAGGACTCGATCTTGCCGTCTCTTTGGATGATCAGGGCTCCGCCGAGGCCGCTCTAGCCGCTTACCGGGAAACCATCGAGATGGGACATCCCGACGCTTCTCCCTGGGCGGCCTTGAAGCAGGCGGGCCTGCAGGAGAATCTGGGCGACCCGGAGGCGGCCAGGCAGTCCGTGCAGTTTGCGATAGAAGCCGACCATCCAGAGGTTACGCCGTGGGCCTACGTAAACCTTGGGCATCTGCTGGAAACCCAAGAGCTTTATCAACAAGCCGGGCGCGCTTATCAAGCTGCGATGGATTCCGGTCACAAGGAGGCGGCGCCAGCCAGCTCAGTCAAGCTCGGCAATCTTATGGTCAGCATCGGCGAGGTGGCCGCCGCCAAGGACGCCTACCGCAGGGCTATCGATAACGGCGACCCGGATGCCTCACTAACCGCGTCCGTCGGCCTTGGCAACCTCCTCGAGGAGATCGGCGACAGTGCCGGCGCCGCGGAGGCTTATCGAGCGGCGGTGGAGTTGGACGATCCGGAGATTTCGCCCTGGGCCGCACTCAGCCTCGGTGGCGTGCTAAGAGAAATGGGCGATTTAGAAGGTTCGGAACAGGTGTTGCGCCAAGCCGAGACCTCGGGTCACCCGGAGGTGTCGGAAATTGCCGCGAGCCGGCCCAAGCCGTCCCAAGACTACGACCGGGCATGAGGCATTTTCGTTGACCATGGTTGCTTTCGCGCGCGCCTCAGGGCTTCAATACGGGAAGCGTCGTACTTTGAGCGCGGAGCGGGGCTGTCAAGGTCATTCAGCTTGACCCGAGCGTCTCACCAGGACTCTCTATCAAAATGAATCGGGCAATGAGCCTTTCGCGAGCCGATCCTTTGGGGTGGCAGGTAGTCAGGGTCATACTGTCGTCCGGCGTAGGGTCTATAACCTCCATCGCACCCGGCTCTACTCGCCACGGGTTGGGATGTCCGTCAAAGGGACCGACCATCTCGTAGACGTAGGGCCCCGAGGGAGTGTCCAGGATGGCCTGATCCCCCGACTCGAGCCTGTCGAGATCGTGAAAAGGCTTTCCATAAGTGGTGCGGTGGCCGGCGATCGCGACGTTGCCCGGCTCCCCGGGCAGGGCAGTTTGTTCGTAGTGGGCTGCACCCGATTTAAGGTTTTCCAAAGTTGCGCCCTGCACGACCACGGTGTCCAATCCAATGGCGGGTATCTTCAGCCGGGCCATCGGGGCACCCATGGGCACCTGCCTGGCTTCGAAGTCCTCTTTGACCGTGATCGTTTCCAGCTCCTCGGAGAGCTGGCGCTGAGCTTGATTGGTTACCTGATCGGTGTAATAGGGGAACGCAAGCAAGCCGGCGCCGGTAAGCAACAGGCCCGCGGCGACGATGGCCATAATCCTTACCAGGGCACGTTTGGTGCTTGCGCTCATTGATTTGTGAGCACTGCCCTCGTCGGTTCGTGCGATGGTGCGGGAACGCAAGAGCTACCTCCTCCTTTGTTGCGCACTCCCCGCTACACGAGGCGGGGGCCCGTACTCAGACCGCCCACGTAAGCGAGGTAGAAGAAGTACGCGGCGACCATTAGCAATACGGCGGCCGCGGCGGACTGGAACCATCTTAGCCACCGGGCCGGGGGAGGCCACCGCTTGGTTAGGAACCAGGTGGCGGCAACCAGCACGGCGACATGACCTACTCCCAGCGCAAACATCACCGCGCCGCTGTAGAGGGGGTTGCCGAGCTTGGCCGCAGAGGCGGCAATTCCGGTAATGGCGGCCGCGCAGGCCGGGCAGTTGACGAACCCGCCGGGTACCCCGAGAGCAAAGGCTCCCAGGGTGGTCGTGCTCTTTGCGGGCGATCGCGTGCAGGAGGAACAAAAAGCCGCTGGCTTTAGTAGGAGCCAGCCGGCCAGACCCGTCAGCATGGCTCCGATCACCAGGTAGCCGATCCCTGCGTAGGGACGGAAAATTCCCTCGATTACCCGGTCGATCTGTCCTGCTGCGACCCCCACCACCGTGTAAACGAGGATGAGGCCGGCGCCGAAGGCGGCCACCATCTTGACCCCCGCCCCTCGCGCGCCCAGGCCGCCTGCCGCTCCCAGCCCCACGGCGGTGCCGGTAATGGGTAGCGCAAGGGGGCTGAGGCCCAGAAAGATTCCACCGATCATGGCGAGAGGTATGCCCAGCCACCAGGTCTGCTCGATGATCAAAAAAGGGTCCAGATGCTCCACCTTCCGGTCGGGTTTGCCTTCAAAGGTTGGTTACTCAGACTGGTTTGCGACGGCTTCGAGGTCGAGTTGGGTGATCCGGAACTATCCGGGCGCCGGCTGCGCCAACCCACGTCCATTGCGGCTACCTCCAATAGTCTCGGCACAGTCCGGCGTCCGGTTGCTACCGGCCCAGGCGGGGTGCGGCCAAAGCGTAAACGCCTCCCAGAATTACGCCGTAGAGCATGTGGCCCATCAGGCTCTGTCCGCTGGTAGCGTTCAGCTCAAGGATGGGCATTCCCAGCTGCGCCGGCATGATCAGCAGGCCACCCAAAACCCACCAGACCATACCGTAGCCTGTTCCCAGTGCCAGTGTGGACTTAAGACTGCTAACCCGTCCGCCCAGCAGCAGGCCGAAGGTCAGGCCGATGAACGCCGAGATACCGACTCGCTGCCAACCATGGTGGCGATCATGGGGATCATCCCCATCATCTGCATCATCATTCCGAAGACCATGCCGCCGGCCAGGCCACCGATTACACCTGCAACCGGGTTGCCTGCTGTAGCACGTGATGCGGAAGAAACTGGTTACTGAACTCACGCGTGAAACCTCCTTGGTCGATTTTGCTCAAGAACTGTGAGTCGGACGATAGGGCGGTCGACTGACGCGGTATGTGACCGGCGTCACGTTCGACCAAAGGCAACCGGCGCCGGTTGCTCCGCCCCCAACACCGGGCCCGCCCGATCTGTTGTCAGGCCAGTGGTTCGATGATTCTGCCGATACCAACCACCAAGGCGAGAAGCATCAGCATGGCGTTCATGCCGATCATCACCGTTTCTTTGCGGGGCCTGTGGATCCATGCTGCGGCGATGAGCATCTGCGCGGCCAGTCCGAAAGCTGCCAACGGTGTCAGCACTTCGGCTACTCCGATCAGCCCGGGGATCACCAGGGCCATGGCGCCCATTAGTTCGGTCGCTCCGGCGGTGCGTACCAAGCCGGGATTGACGTCTTTGACCCAGCCCATACGTGGGTCCGCCGCCATTTTCTGGTAGGGCTGAAAGAGCTTCATTGCTGCAGCCATCATGAAGACGGCCGCGAGCAGCCATTGCAGGACCCATAACAGCGTGTTCATGACGCTTCCTCCAGTAGTTTGGGTTGCTTAAACGTGGTGTGCCAGGCGACTAGGTGCCCCCCCACCTCGCCTTACTTAGACTCGACCGGTTGCCCGAAGGGAAACCCAGTTGCATTCAGTTGAATTCCGGAACGCATAGGTCAGGCCGGCGGTTGATTAAGCTTTAAGATTGAAGGCCCGTTCGCTCCCGACGATCACCGCCGAGCAGATGCGCGAGATCGACCGGATAGTCGTCGACGAGCTGCACATCGAGCTTGTCCAGATGATGGAAAACGCCGGCCGTTCGCTAGCCGAGTTAACTATCGACATCTTCAAGCCACGGACGGCCACCGTACTTGCCGGCTCCGGCGGCAACGGCGGCGGTGGTCTGGCCGCGGCGCGCCACCTCGCCAACTGTGGCGTCGAGGTTGGAGTGGTACTTGCGGCCAAAGAGGAGAGTTTCGGGTCGGTGCCGGCCTCTCAACTCGACATCTTGCGCCGGATGGCCGTAACGGTCGACGCGGAGCCCCGGGACGCCGCGGAGCCGAGCGGGGAGTTCCCGGTCGAGGTGACGAGCTCGAAGGTCCCCAACCGCCAGCGCCTCGCCGAGACGACCGAGCTGGTGCTCGGGGTCGAGAACACCGGGCAAGAGGCGATCCCCGACCTCGCGGTGACGATCTTCGTCGACGACGGCGCCGACGGCGCCTTCTCGATCCGTCTCGACAACCCCGAGCTCGCCAATCCCAACCGGCCGGGGTGG
>JAHWKV010000097.1 GCA_019347725.1 Actinomycetota bacterium | reverse complement strand
CAGGCGCATCGCCAGCGATAAGCTCCTTTGCTCCCCCTGTGATGCATACCACCTGGAAGCCGCCCCGCCGAGCTCGATCGCCAGATCGTCCCGGTGTGGTCCGGCTGAGGTTGTGGTCGTCTCCAGGTCGCGCCTCTGATTTTCCTCGAGCGCCCTCAACAGCTGACGCTCGGCGTCGGCGCGGTCGGTAACCTCACGGGCCCACTCCGACTGGTAACTAAGCCGCGGCTGCTGCCCTTCCGCCAGCTGCCCGTAACGATTGGTAATGGCCGGTCCCAGCCTTTGCAACACCCACCTGCGGTGATCGAACACCGCCGCACCGGCGTGCGCCACCTGCTGATTCCAAACATCGAGCTGGCGCAGCGCCCGGTCGTTGCTGCGAGCAGCCTTTAAAACTCCATTTCGTTGCCGCAACGCCTTCTCGAGCGCCAGGCGGTCCGCGTTGCTAACCGGCTTGGCCCGACCCGCCGCGTGGTCCAGATAGCGGCGCCGCAACTCCGGACCGCCCTTGATCAGCTCCAGATCCTCCGGGGAAAACAGCACCGCCGCCAAACTGCGCTCCTTGCCGCTGCGCCCCACTCGCTGCTTGTTAATCCACACCTTCATGCCTGCTCCTCTGGTGAGCTGGGCATCCACATCCACCGTCGTGGACGCTATGGTTCCCGTCGCTTTCACGTAGGCGACCTGCTGATCATGGCGGATCATGGGTCCCGAGGAGCTGGATCGATGCGAACCGAGCGCCGACAGGCAGTAGACCGCTTCCAGCAGGCTGGTCTTCCCCTGCGCATTGCCGCCTATGACCAAATTGAATCCGGGCCCGAACTCGGCGGTTGCCTCCGGATAGTTTCTGAAATCGGTCAGTCGCAACCGACTTACCTCCATACGTCCTGGCTCGCGGGGCGGTTAGTTGGGCAGCCGGACCGGCATTACCAGGTATGTGTACCCAGCCTGCCTGTCCCCGCCCAGGGTTGCCGGTTTTGTCGGCTCGGTTAGTTCTAAGACTGCCGTGTCGCCCTCTACTCCCTCTAAGCCGTCAATGAAAAACTTGGGGTTGAACGCCGTAACCATCTCCTGCCCCGTGTAGGTTGCACCCTCTACAAACTCGGTTGCGTCGCCGATGCCGCTCTCGGTGGCCGTCAGCTGCACCTCCGGACCCAGATGAAACTTCACGGGTGTGTTGACCTGCGCCACCAAACCTACTCTGGCTACTGCTGCCTCGAACTCACTCTTGGGAACCTCCAGGCGGTTGTTTTGGTCCTCCGGCAACAGCCTACGCCAGTTGGGAAACTCCCCTTCTATCAGCCTGGTAATCAGGTGGATTTTGCCTACGCTCAATACCGCCTGGGCCGAGCCCAGCTTTATCTGTGCCAGCTCCTCGTCGCCGGTGGTCAGATGACGGCTGAACTCTGCGAGCGCTCGGGCCGGGATAATCGCCTGCCCTTCGCTCGGACCTTGTTTAATCCCTATCTCGCTTACCGCCAATCGGTAACTGTCGGTAGCGACTACCCGCAGAGTCTCTCCATCCACTACCCACAACACGCCGGTCAGCACCGGTCGACCCTCATCCGTGGAAGCGGCGCGGCCTACCTGCTTCAAAGCCCGAGCCAGCTCAACCGAATCGACCAGGCAGGCATCCCCTACCTCTCCGCTGGGCGGCCGCGCGAAGTCCTCCACCGGGAAGGTAGATACCGTAAACTCGGCACGACCGCCCTCAATCCGGGCGCCACCCTCACCTCCAGACAAAATTACCTTTCCGCTTGGCAACGCCCGCAGAATCTCTCCGAACAGCTTCCCGGGTACGACCGTCGCCCCCTCTTCAACCACCGAGCACGTGCCCGTAATTGTGATGAATGTCTCTAAATCAGATGCGGCCAGCTCAATGGCTTCGCCCGAAGCGGTGATTTTTATCCCACCGAGCACCGGCGAGTTGGTGCGGGGAGATACCACTCTCAACGCTGCTTGGCTTAATTCCAGCAACGCTTCTTTGTCGCATTCGATCCGCATCAAACCTCCTCGTTTAATAGCAATACACGGTGGGTATGACATCTTCGGCAAGCTTTATCCGCAAAGCGGATTTTTCCCGAGTCGTAAATATAAATAAGCAATCACAGTAATAAGCCGGTGGACAATGTGGATAGAGTGGGTTTTGACGCCTGAAATAGGGCGTTCGCCTGTGTGTACCCCGTGGTGATACTGAGGGGAAAACATCGGTGTGATTGTAGAAAAAAGTCTTCAACAAGGTAATTCACAAACTTTTGGCCCTGGTGCGCACGCGGCTTGTGAGCTCCTGGATTTGATTATAGGTGGAGCGTTGTTCGGCCATCTGGGTGCGAATTTTTGAGGTGGCGTGCATGACAGTGGAGTGATCCCGACCGCCGAATCTTGCGCCGATACGGGGCAGGGAAAGGTCGGTGAGCTCACGGCAGAGATACATGGCCACATGTCTGGCATGGACCAAACTACGTTCTCTTTTCATAGAGAGAACCTCGGCTGTCTCAATATTGAAATACCTACATGTCTCGGCCAGGATCACCTCCGGAGTAATGGTGCCCTGCTCGCCTTCGGGGTAGAGATTTTGGAGGACGGTTTGCGCCAGGTCGACGGTGATAGTGGAGCGGTCGAGGCTGGCAAATGCAATTACCCGAATAAGGGCTCCCTCAAGTTCCCGGATATTGGATTCGACGGTGGAGGCGATGAAAGCCAGAACGTCGTCGGAGAGCTGGACGACACCGTCGAAGTCTGCCTTCTTGCGCAAAATAGCAATGCGGGTTTCCAGATCGGGTGGCTGAACGTCGGTTATAAGCCCGGAGCTGAAGCGTGAGCGGACCCGCTCATCGAGACCGAGTTGTTTAGGCGCGCGGTCGGATGTGATGACGATTTGTTTTTGGGCCCCGTAGAGGGTGTTGAAAGTGTGGAAGAACTCCTCAACAGTGGCCTCTTTGTGCTCGAGGAATTGGATGTCGTCGACTAGAAGGACGTCGCAGTCACGGTAGCGACTCTTAAAGCCGGAGATGCGTCCGGGGTCACCCACGGAAGCAATGAACTCGTTGGTGAACTTTTCACTGGAAACGTAGCGGACTTGGGCGGTGGGCTGTGTGTGGGCGACGTAATGACCGATTGCGTGTAGAAGGTGGGTCTTGCCGAGACCGACCCCCCCATAGATAAACAGCGGGTTGTAGGCGCGGGCGGGTGCTTCGGCCACGGCAAGCGCCGCGGCGTGTGAAAAACGGTTGGATCCGCCGATGACGTATGTCTCGAAGCTGTAGCGAGGGTTGCTGAGTACCGGATCCGGGTGGATGACGTCGCGGGGGCCGGTTGAGTCGGCGGGGGGCGGAGGCAGTTGACTGTCGACGTCGATGTGGACGGTAACGTCCCGGCCGGCCGCCTCGGCGACGGCGTGCTGAATTAAGGGCAGGTAGCGGGGCTCGATCCACTCCTTGGCAAATTTGCTCGGAACGAGCAAAACCAAAGAGGACTCCGTCCCGGGGCCTGGGCGTATGGGAGCAAACCAAGACTGGTAGATAGGCGTAGCTAGCTGGGCGCGGATGAGAGAAGACGCGCGGGTCCAAACATCGGACATCGTGACGGAAGCGGAGGTTATGAGGCTGTCCGGAGCGCGTAAGGTGCCGTGCCGGGGGTTTCGGCCTTGGGCCGAGGGCGGGCACAACAAGCAACGTGCTCCGGGCGCGTTGGCGAGTTGTCCACAGGGCAATCCACAGGTGTGGAAAAGAGTTGTGTGCTCAAGGTCGGGTCACCTCCTTGCGACTTTGAAGTTTGCAGCCCCTCGTGGGGAGAAAGTAAAAACGCACCAGGGCTCGGCGATTATAGCGAGGGCTTGGCGGGCCCTCAACGGCGGGAAATTATCAGGCGAGAAAGCGCCGCGGGGCCACGGCGGGAAGTTCGAGGGTAGTCTGGAGGAACCAATAGACGCGGGTTGAAGTGAGGTATAAAGCGGGATGATCACAAGTGAGGCCCCGATTACGGGTCGGGCAACAGACGGGTATAATCGACGCCGGAATGAAGCGGCGAGCGTACAAGCGCGCTTCGAGGAGAAGATATGAAGCGCACCTATCAGCCAAATAAGCGGCACCAGAAGAAAACGCACGGATTCCGTGTGCGGATGAGAACGCGCGGCGGGCGAGCGATTATCGCGCGCCGTAGGCGGAAGGGCCGGAAGCGGCTAACACACTAAAGGTGGGCGCTCGTGGTGGGCGCGAACGCGACACGCTGGCCAACGCAGCTGAGTTCAGGAAAGTGTTTCGTAAAGGCCGGGCCGTACGGACGCGCCGCCTGGTTATCCACACCCTAAGTCGCGAGGATCGAGAAAAGGGCCGGTACGGCTTGGTGGTGTCGAAGAAGGTGGGACGGGCTGTGGAGCGAAACCGGGTGAGACGGCGCTTGCGGGCCGCGATCGAGCTGGCCGGCGGGATTCCACGGGGCGTCGACGCGGTGTTGGTGGCGAGACCGAACGGGCGCCCGGCCGTAGCAGAGATGACAGCCGACATCGCGGCGGTCATGGAGAAATTGCCCGGTAGAGCAAGCCGCGAGGAGGCGTGAGATTGAGGTTGGCATCGGTGCCGTTGGCGTGCGTCAAGGCGTCTGTAAAATTTTACCGGCGATGGATATCGCCCATGACGGGCCCCCACTGCAGGTTTGTACCCTCCTGCTCCGAGTACGCCCTAATGGTACTGGAAGAATTTGGGTTGACCAGAGGTGGTTGGCTGGCGACAAAGCGGTTGTGCAGGTGTCACCCGTTCTCGCCGGGCGGGATGGATCCGGCGCCCAGGCGGACGACCGGGAGGACTGAACCCTAAAAATGCTGCAGCCAATCATTCAGGGGATGGGCCGCATCCTCGCCTACTTCTACTCCATCATCCCCAGCTACGGAGTGGCGATCATCTCGCTCACGGTGATCGTACGGGTGCTGATGATCCCGTTGGCGATCAAACAGGCTCACAGCATGCAGGCCAATCGCGGCAACCAGGAAAAGATGCGGAAGCTGGCGCCCGAGGTAAAGAAGATAAAGGAAAAGTACAAGAACGACCGGGCGAGGCAGTACGAGGAACAAAAGAAGCTTTACGACAAGCACGACGTGAACATGCTGGGCGGCCTGTCGGGTTGCGTTCCGATGCTGTTGCAGGCACCGATTTTCATGGCGATGTACGCAGTATTGCAAGGTTGCGACAAGCTTCTGCGGGGCACGTGCGAGCTCGGCAACAACATCCCGGCGGGCAGCGCACTGCACTCGGCGATCTTGGAGGGCCGGGACACCTTCCTGGGGCTCAACCTCAACTTCAGCCCCGCCCAAGTGTGGAGCGACCAGGCTTTTGTGAGCGTGCTCCCCTACGCCCTACTGGTCGGGGTTATGGGAGTAACGATGTGGTTCCAAACCAAGCAAATGATGAAGATGCA
>JAHWKV010000096.1 GCA_019347725.1 Actinomycetota bacterium | reverse complement strand
GAGAGCCTGCGCTCGGAAGAGGGATTCGAGGGACCGCGCATCGTGGTCCCCGATGTCCACAGGGCCCTGGCGGACCTCCTTCCGCGCCTCTACCCTCCGGAACGCCCGAAGCCGGGCGTGCACCCGAGCGCGGTGGTCGCCGAAGACGCGACTCTCGGCCGGGATGTGGCGATCGGAGCCTGCGTGGTCATCGGCTCGGGCATCGGCGGTATCGCTCTCACCGAGGAGGAACACACCGTGCTGGGCGAGAAAGGCCCGCGCTTTGTAAGCCCGGAGCTTATCGCCAAGATGATCCCCAACGCAGCCGCCGGAGCTATCGCCATCGAGTTTGGGTTTCAGGGACCCAACGACTGCACCGTTACCGCCTGCGCGTCCAGTGGGCACGCCATCGCCCGCGCGGTCGACCTATTGCGTTCCGGTGCGGCCGACATAATCATCACCGGCGGGACCGAGGCTTCGCTCACTCCCCTGTCACTGGCGGCGTTTTGCACCGCCCGAGCGCTGTCCAAGCGCAACGATGATCCGGAGCACGCCTCCCGGCCCTTTGATGCCGACCGGGACGGGTTCGTGATGTCGGAGGGCGCCACCGTACTGATCCTGGAGGCCATGGACGTGGCCACCGAGCGCGGTGCACCCGTACTGGCAGAGGTGATGGGCTATGGATTGTCTGCCGACGCCCACCACATTGTGATGCCGCACCCCGAGGGCGAGGGGGCTGCCTCATGCATGAACCAGGCCCTGAATGACTCGGACCTGCGGCCTCAGGACATCGGCTACATAAGCGCCCACGGCACCTCGACAAACCTGGGTGACATCGCCGAGACCAAGGCCATCCGCAAAGTCTTCGGTGACTCGCCGCCGCCCGTCTCGTCGACCAAATCGATGACCGGGCACCTACTGGGAGCAGCCGCAACGACCGCAGCGGCGGCTACGATACTGGGGCTAAAGCACCAGATCCTGCCCCCCAACATCAATTACGAGACCCCGGATCCGGCCATCGACCTGGACATAGTGGCCAACAAGCCGAGGGAGGCCAAGGTCGACGCGGCCATCTCCAACGCCTTCGGATTCGGCGGCCACAACGTTTCGGTGATCCTGGCTAAGTCTTAAGTCCAGCCTCATACTTCAACAATGATCCGGTTGGGCGTGGACGTCGTAGATATCGCGCGCCTCGAGCAACGCATGCAGCGGTGGCCCCGGCTGGCGAATCGCCTGTTCACCCAGGCCGAGCAGGTCTATTGCAGGGGCAAGCCCCACCCACCACAGCACTTCGCGGCCCGGGTAGCAGCCAAAGAAGCCGCTTTCAAGGCTATCGGCAAGGGTTGGCCGAAGCTGTCCTGGACCGACATCGAAGTGGTATCCGCCGCGGACAAACCGGTGCTTACCCTTGCAGGCAAGGCTGCAGAGGAGGCCGGCCCATGCACTCCGGTGGTGTCCTTGTCGCACGACGCCGGTGTGGCAATCGCCGCGGTCCTGCTGCTGGACGCCTAGAGGAAAGTACGGCGGTCAACTAGGTCGGCGCCCTCGCCTTCGAGAAGGCCCGCTTCTCAGATCTTCGTCCATCACCGGATCCGAAAACCTCATCCTCGCTAAAGAAGGCCAGGTACAAAAGCAACGTCAACAGAGCAAACACACCCAACCTCAAGAAGTGGATCAGTCCGTTGGAGAAGAGCACAACCAGCGCTACCTGAAACCCAAGTCCCACAAGCGCGGTGAAGTAACGGGTCTTACGAAACCACAATCCCACCGCCAGCCATGCTTCAGTCGCGACGCTTCCATAAGCTAGCGCTACTACCGCAGCTTCTGAAAGCGGTGGACCGTGAAGGATTTGATTCCAAAATACTCTATTGGGAAACGTTGCTTCGATCCTCCCGCCGGCCAAGTATCCAGCATTGAGCTTAGCCAAGGCGGCAAATCCATACATGATTGATTGACAACTGAGCCCGCAGAGCGATCTTTCGTTCCGGTCTCCGGAAGATTGCGAGGATCGTTGCGATGCTGGCGATCAGGTAGAGGTGCTGGTTGTGTATGGGTTGGCCTACGATGAGCAGCGCCGCAGCCACGATAGCTACGATGACGAGGCACGCGAAGGTTTCGAGTCGCCGGCAAACCAACAGGCTCGAGGCCAGCACCCATGGCACCACCAGGAGTCCAGTCAACAGCGGGCCTTCTAGGGGAAGCAGTCGCACCACGAGGTCGACAGCCTTTAGCAGCAATATCAGGCCGAACGCTTGGACGAAGAACCGCTCCAGCCGCGCGCTCACCGCGAGTACATTTGCCAGGAGAACCAGCGTTCGGTAGTCGGATGCGCGCCTTCATCGACATAACGAGCGACAAGCTGGTACCCGGGAATCGTGAGCTGTATGGCGATGAAGACGGCGAGCAACCATCTACGTAGCGACATAAACTGGCAGTATAACTAAACGACCCGCCGGCTTGCTCGGTGACTTAAACCTGCGCGAGGCGCTGCGCCGGGCAGGACTCGCCACGGGCGCGGCAGTAGGTTCAGAAGCCTTGAGCTTGATTCACTGTCTGCCCGTCCTGAGGGTCGCGATCACCCCGCCCAAGAGCAGTAAGCCGCTAACAACGGCCGTCGCGAACATAAGCCAGCCACCGGCCCCGCCGGCATCGTTGGGAGCTTTGACCATGTCGCGCCGGAGATGAGGATTAACAAGCCCATCGCGCCCAGGACGGCGGAGCCCGCCCTTCGTCGAACTACAACAAGCCCAAGGCCAACGGCGAATGGCAGCATTAAGATCAGCACGATGGCCGCCAACACCTCCAACTCCATTACGTAGAAACCGTAGTTCAACCATGAGAATAGGAAGCCGCCTATGATGCTAAGCAAGATTATCGACGCCCCAAGCACCTGAAGCGTGACTCCGCTTACGCGAGTTTTGCGGGTTCCATCGGTGTTTTGCGTCTTCGGAACTGCAGCTTCTGACTGGGCCATGTCGTCACCACCGATCTAGGAAGACTTACGTTCGGAGGTTGCCTTAGGCGATACTACGGGTAAGTCCTTGTCAAAACCTAGGGTGATTCGGCACCTAAACAATGGGTCGCGGCATCCCGGACGTGGGCCGGCTAGCCGGGCTTCGGCCTGGAAAGCGCATCTTTATCCATCGGCCACGCGCGCTTTGACATCAAGGCGATGGCCAATCCCATGGTCCCTCCGACCAAGAGGTCGCTCAAATAGTGCTTGCCGGCCCTTACCAGCGACCAGTGCGCCAGCACGGCGGCGGTACCCAAGGGCAGGAATAGAATCGGCGCCTCCAGCGTGGCGCCGAAGACGTAGCCTACCTCTGCTGCCCCATGTCCGGAGGGAAAGGAGCCTCTGATGATCTCCGGCTTTTTAGCCCGTCGAAATCGTGGCTGGGGACGGCCAAATAGCGGCTTCGGCAAATTGCCGATCACAGCCCCCGAAATATAGCACGCGGTTGCGCGGCCGGCCGCTCGTCGTAGTTTTGCGTCGCTGCTGGCACCCATCGCCGCCGCAACCCCCGCCCAGAGGGTGGGGTTTCGAGTTAGTACTCCGACGCGGCCAAGTGATCGCGCTAATTCAGGCTCATGCTTTTTCGGCTTGATTTTCTTATTCGAGCCCGACCTCGAAATCAGTTGAATGATGGACATTGCCAATCCATACCCTTGCCGGGGCTCTGCGAAACCGAGGCGAAGCGATTAGTAAGCCTGCGCCCAGACCGCGTTCTCGTCGGCCTTGTTGCCGCAGACTATGCAGTTGGCGCCCGGCTCCTCAGGATCCATGGGCAGCACCCTGATCGTGGCCTTGGTTTCGTCTTTCACCTTGGCCTCGCAGTCGGGGTTGGAGCACCATGGGGCCTCGACGAAGCCCCGGGCATCGCGCAGGATCTCGGATAGTTCCCCGTAACTGCTCGGCCGGAAGGTGTGTTCGTCGCGAAACTCTTGGGCCGAGCGGAACATCGAGGCCTGGATGCCCTCCAGCAGCTTGGGAACCTCGGTAGCCAGTTCCGACAAAGCAATCGTGGACTTGGACTCCTTGGCCGGCAGATCCCGGCGACTTGCGGTCACCACCTCTCCGTCGAGATCACGCGGTCCCACCTCCAGGCGCAGCGGTACGCCCTTTAGCTCCCACTCGTTGAACTTGTAGCCGGGACGGTGCTCCTCCCGGTCATCGATCTTCATTCGGATACCGGACAGAGATTCGGCGATCTTGTCGACCCCCTCCATGACCCTGGTTCGCTCCGCGTCGCGATAGATCGGGACGATCACCACTTGAAACGGCGCCAGCCGCGGCGGCAGCTGCAGACCCCGGTCGTCACCGTGAGCCATGATCAACCCGCCCACCAGCCGGGTCGATACACCCCAGGAGGTTGCATACGGGTTGTGGGTGCCGCCGTCGCGGCCCAGGAACTCCACGCCGTAAGCCTTGGCGAAGTTCTGACCCAGATAGTGCGAGGTACCCGATTGCAGCGCCTTGCCGTCGCGCATCAAAGCCTCGATGGCGAAGGTCGCGATGGCTCCGGGGAAGCGCTCCGCCGCGCTCTTGCGCCCGGTCAGCACCGGGATCGCAAAGTCCTCCTCCACCGCAGCCTTGTACACGTCCATCAAAATCATTCTGGCCTCTTTCAAGGCTTCCTCGGACGTCTCGTGAGCGGTGTGCCCCTCCTGCCACAAAAACTCGGTGGTTCTCAAAAACAGCCGGGTGCGCATCTCCCACCGCACCACGTTGGCCCACTGGTTCAGCAGCAGCGGCAGGTCCCGGTAACTTTGGATCCACTTGGCGTAGGTGGCCCAGATGATGGTCTCGGACGTCGGTCGAACGATGAGCGGCTCCTCGAGCTTTTGCCCTCCGCCGTGAGTGACGACCGCTACCTCCGGGGCAAAACCCTCCACGTGGTCCGCCTCCTTATCCAGGAGGCTCTGCGGTATGAGCATCGGGAAGTACACGTTGGAGTGCCCGGTCTGCTTGATGCGCCGGTCGACGCCCGCCTGAATCGCCTCCCACAGCGCGTAACCGTAGGGTCGAATCACCATAGTGCCGCGCGCCAGCGAGTTCTCCGCCAGCTCCGCGGTGCGCACTACCTGTTGATACCAGGCGGGAAAGTCCTCAGATTGCTTCGGTAGAGCCATAAGTTACCGACAGCCTACTGGAATGGGTTTTGCATCGGCCGGGCAATGTCCAGATACACCAGTGCTCCGCCGAGCAAGACAAAAAAGATCAACACCGCCGCGGCCGCCGGGATCACCATTGCCAGCACCCGCACCCCCACGACAAAGGCGAGCACCGAAAGCACCATGAACGCCAATGATGGTGCAGGCGGCGGTTCCGAAGGGTTCTGCATCATCTGCATGAACAAGGGCGTCAGCAGCATCGCCACCGGGAACAGGAAAAGGAGGAACGCGAGGAGTGCCGGACCGAGCCGGCGAACGGCCAGCCCGATGGCGCCGCCCACCGTGGTGCTC
>JAHWKV010000095.1 GCA_019347725.1 Actinomycetota bacterium | reverse complement strand
CGATGCACGCACACGGCGAGCGTGCGCAGCGATCAACTGGGGACGAGATGGGTGCCTGCGGTGGCTGACACCCCAGACCGCTACAGATCCTCATCAACCCCTGCACCAGAGGCGATCGTTTACACGGTTGAGGAGGTTGCCGAGCTTCTCCGCATCGGTCGGTCGGCCGCGTACGAAGCTGTCCGCAGGGGCCAAATACCGGCGCTGCGGTTCGGGCGCCGTCTGCGCATTCCTCGGAGTGCGCTCGATCAACTGCTGCGTATTCATACCAGCCTCGAGCACCAGAACGAGAAGCTCCTCATCTCTGACGACGGGTGTGAGCGGTGAAGGGACGGGTCTGGCGCCGTCCCAAACCCGACGGCACCTTCTACGACACCTGGAGCGTGGTCATCGACGCCGGCGTCGATCCTGAGACCGGAAAGCGCAAGCAGCTCACCAAGAGCAATTGCTTCAAGAGCGAGAAGGAAGCATGGCGGTGGATTCGCTCTACTCTGTCAGAGATGGATCGAGGCGAGTATGTACCGCCTAACTCCATCCTGCTGGGCGACTACTTGCGGGAATGGTTGCCGGGAGTCAGGTCGCAGGTGAAGGCCTCGACCCACCTGGGTTACAGCAGCCTAGTTAATCGCCAGATCATCCCCCGGCTGGGCAAGGTTGCCGTGCAGGATCTCAAGCCCACGCACCTTCGGAAGCTCTACGCTGATCTGGCTGAGGACGGCAGCCGGAAAGACGGCCGACCCGGAGGACTGTCGACCCGAACCATCCGCTATGTGCATACGCTGCTTTGCCTGGCGCTGCGCGATGCGGTGACCGACGGGCTGGTGCAGCGCAACGTCGCGCAGCTCGTCAGACCGCCAAAGCTCCGGCAGGAGGAGATGAGATGTTGGGATGGCCAGGAAGCGAAACGATTCCTTGCCCACGCCCGTAGCGACCGCCTGTGGGCGGCATGGGCGCTGGCACTTTGCACCGGCATGCGCCAAAGCGAGATTCTCGGTCTGCGCTGGACGGACGTCGACCTCGACAACGGCAGGCTGACCGTGCAACAGACGCTGACCAGCATCGGTTATCAGCCAACCTTTGAAACTCCCAAAAGCGACTCCGGCTGTCGGACCTTGGACCTGGATCCGCAGACCGTCCGCATACTGCGCGAGCACAGACGATCTCAGGCGGAGGAGAGGCTAGCCTGGGGTCCTTCCTACGTGGATAGCGGTTTGGTCTTCACCAGGGAAAACGGGGAGTTGGTACACCCCAACGCATTGGCGAGAAGGTTTAGCTCTCTCATCAAGGAATCTGGTGTTTCTAAAATCAGGTTCCACGATCTCCGCCACACGAGCGCCAGCCTTGCGTTGCAAGCCGGAGTCAATATCCTCGTCGTATCCAAGCGGCTAGGTCACGCAAGCGTCAGCTTCACATTGGACACCTATGGTCACCTGATGCCCGGGCAGCAGGCTGAAGCCGCGGCCCGATTGGCCTCTATTCTCTACGCGTCTCCCTAAGACCATTCGTTTAGCTGGCACCCCGACCTCGACCGATCAGTTGCGACGCGCGCTTCTGCCATCAGTGTCGTCAACCAGTGTCGTCAACGTCACGCTGTCTCCGTGAGCGAACCCAAGCCCACTAGGCGCCCAAATGGCTCGTTCGGGGAGGCTTGTGAGCAAATTGTGAGCAAGAACGCGTCCCATAACCATATTCTGGAGCGCCATTTACATGTTTTAGGCTAGGCCCACGCACAATTTCGCTGCTCGGGGGGCGGGACTCGAACCCGCAACCTATTGATTAACAGTCAACCGCGCTGCCGATTGCGCCACCCCCGAAAGAGGTACACCTACGCAACTTTAGCACCGTCGAGCGCTCCAATCGTTCTGAGCGCGCGGCGAGACCGTTTACAGGCGGGAATAGACGCATTCACCACAGAAGTGCAGGAACCTGCTCTGACCGTAGTTATGAACCGCGCCGCCGGAATCAACGCCGACGGTGAAAAGGTATAGGGCCTACTCCAGGTAATCCCTAAGCTTCTGTGACCTCGACGGGTGCCGGAGCTTGGACAGCGTCTTGGACTCTATCTGCCTTATACGCTCTCGGGTCACCCCGAACTCCCTGCCGACCTCCTCAAGAGTTCTGGGCGTGCCGTCGTGCAGACCAAACCGTAGCTGAATCACCTTCTTCTCACGCTCCGACAGCGTGTGCAAGACGCTCTCCAGTTGCTCCTGCAGCAAAATAAACGACGCCGCGTCCAAGGGGACGACGGCGTCGGAGTCCTCGATGAAGTCGCCCAGGTGGGTGTCCTCTTCTTCGCCGATAGGCGTCTCCAGCGAGACCGGCTCCTGAGACACCTTCATAATCTCCCGGACCTTCTCCGCGCTCATCTCCATCTGCTCGGCTATCTCTTCCGCCAGGGGCTCGCGGTTGAGGTCCTGCATCAGCTGGCGCTGGATCCGCAGTAGCTTGTTGATGGTTTCCACCATGTGCACCGGGATACGGATGGTACGGGCCTGGTCGGCAATTGCGCGGGTTATGGCCTGGCGGATCCACCATGTGGCGTAGGTGGAGAACTTGAATCCCTTGTTGTAGTCGAACTTCTCCACTGCGCGAATAAGGCCAAGGTTGCCTTCTTGGATGAGGTCCAAAAACAGCATACCCCGGCCCACGTAACGTTTGGCTATCGAGACGACCAGCCGCAGGTTCGCCTCCACCAGCTTTCGCTTGGCGAGTATGCCGTCCCGCTCGATGCGTCGACAAATCTCCCGAGCCCGGTCGTCGGTCATCTGACCGTCGCCTACGGCTAGAGAAGATCGATGCGCCAACTCTGCTATGCGCTCCAGGTCAAACTTGGACTCCTCAGCGAGCATCTCCCCCGCCCACAGGCCGGCTTCGATGCGGGTGGCCAGATCCACCTCTTGGTCGGCGGTCAGCAGAGCGACTTTGCCGATCTCCTTCAGATACATACGGACCGGATCGTTAGTAGGGGCCTTCAACAGCTCAGAATCGCGGCGGAACTCGTCTACCTGCTCGTCGGCAGCGCCGGGCTCATGCTCCATGACCTCTACGCCCTCCTCGACCAGCAAGGCGTACACGCCGTCTACCTGCTCCGCGGTAAGAGTCATGGTGCCCAGAGCGTCCGCGATCTCGTCGGCGGTAAGCCAGCCTTTTTCCTTGCCCCTAGAGACAAGCTCCTTAACGTCGTCGATCTCAGTGTCCTTGGCCATAGGGTCCTTTCAGTTGTCGTCGAACTTGCGCCGTTCGACATCCAGACGCATCAACTCCCTGAGTACTTCGGTATAGGAATCTGCGTCACCCTCAGGATCAAGCTGACCGAGTTTAGCCTTTAAGGTCTCGATCTGCCGCCGAATTTTGAATTGTTCGAGCCTAATAAAAACTTCTTCTGGATCTTTTGTGATGACAGGAGCCATAGATAGCTCCGCAGCCAGCGTACGCGAACTTTCGTCCGGCAGCAGATGCATGACCGATTCACCGCCGGATCCCTGGGCACAAGCCACGATCGCCTCGAACACAATGCGGTGGCTGGGCTGCGTAAAGTGTTCCGCGCTCACCAGCTCCACAGCACGCTTGAGCTCCGCCGGCGAATCCAGCAATATCGCCAGAGCCTCCCTCTCCACCTTCACATGACCGGGGCGACGAAGTACCTCCGATGTGGTCCGCCGGTCCGAAGTATGCCGGGCAACCTTCGATTCGGCGATCTCCAGCTGTACCTGCTCGGGAGCAACACCCACCTTGGAGGCCAGCCAGAATCCGTGTTCGGAACGCGCCACCCGGTTGGGCTCCCACGACAGTTTTTCCACTGCGGCCTTCACGGCTTTGGATTTACCTTCTGCGGTATCCAGATGGTGCCGGGCAATCTCTTTCTCCAAAACGAACCTCATCAGCGGCTCGGCCCCGTCGATCACAGCTTGAACGGCAGGCCGGCCCTCCTCGATGGCCACGTCGGCCGGATCCTTACCCGCCGGCACCGTGGCCACCAGCACCTCCAGCCCGATCTTGGAATGTATGCCAAAACCGCGCTCGGAGGCGAGGGAGCCAGCCGCGTCGGCATCGAAGGCCAGTAGCACCCGCTCGCAAAACCGCTTCAGCAACGCAAAATGGTCCTCCCCCAGCGCCGTCCCGCAGGTGGCCACTGCGTTGGCAAACCCGAGCTTGTGCAGTGCGATCACGTCGGTGTAGCCCTCGGTAACGATGGCGAACCCGCTGCGCACTATCTCCGCCTTGGCCTTGTCCAGGCCAAACAGGATCTTGGATTTTTGGTAAAGCGGGGTCTCCGGCGAGTTGAGATATTTTGGTTTGTCGTCGTCCAAAGCGCGGGCTCCAAAGCCGACGGTGTCGCCGGTGAGGGTCTGGACGGGAAAGATTACCCTTCCCCGAAACCGATCCCGGTGCTGGCCCCCCTCAACGACCAAGGCCAGCCCTGCTTCGACGATCTGGTTGGATTTGAGTCCCGCATGGAGCAGGTGCCGGTACAACGTGTCACGACCCCTGGGCGCAAAGCCCAGCTTCCACTCCGCCGCGTCGGCCAGGTCGAAACCGCGGGACTCCAGGTAGTCGCGGGCCACCTTGGCTTCAGATCCCTTGGCCAGCAGGTCGGCGAAATAGTCGCGGGCCTGCCGGTTGGCCGCCAGCAGCGCCGCTCGCTGCCCCGGCGGCTCGGACGGCCCCTCGAACCGCAGGGTCTTGCCCACGCGATCGGCGATCCGCTGTGCCGACTCGCTAAAGGTCAAGCCCTCCACCTCTTGGATGAAGCTGAAGACGTCGCCCCCTTTGCTGCAGCCGTGGCAGTAGTAAAGACCCTTAGCCGGATCCACGGTGAAGGAGGGGGTCTTCTCCTGGTGAAAGCAGCACAGGCCCTTGAAAACCCCCCCGGCCTTTTTGAGCTTTAGATAACCCGAGACCAAGTCGACGATGTCGGCGCGGTTGCGTAGATCCTCCAGGTCGTCGGAGGCGATGTGGCCCTTCACGGGCCCGGCGCCCGGCTCATGACGGGGTCACGCTCCAACCACCAGCCGGGCGTGCTCTCGCTGCGCGAATCGATCGGTCATGCCGGAAACATAATCCACCAAGCGGGTCTCGAAGTAGTCCACGCCTAGCTCATCGACAGGCAGTTCCTCGGGGAACCGGCGGAAATGGTCGAGCAGCTCCTCCAGGAGGCGGGTGACCTGCTCATGCTCGGCGCGCGACTCCGGCCGGTTGTACACGCGCTCGAACATAAAGCGGCGAGTTAACGCCATGACGTCGAATACTTCCGGCGTCATATCGATGACCTCCAACTCTTTACTGGCCTCAACCAGGGAACCAACCATGGTGTCGATTCGGGAAGAGGACGTCACGCCAAGGACGTGATTGGTCTGCTCCGGTAGGTCCGCCGTGGTCAGGACCCCGGCCCGGATGGCATCGTCGATGTCGTGGCTCAGGTAGGCGATACGGTCAGCGAACCGGGTCACCTGAGCCTCCAGCGTCTGCGGAGAGGGCATCGACCAC
>JAHWKV010000094.1 GCA_019347725.1 Actinomycetota bacterium | reverse complement strand
ATGTCCGTGACCAGGCGACCGTTCGAGGCCGCGCTGGTCACCAGCTTGCCGTCGACGATGATCCCTGGGGTGACGTACATCTTCTTGCCCCAGTCGTTCATGTTCTTGTAGCTGTAGTCGACCGCATTGGGATCCTGGAAGGCGCCCCAGCAACCCAACAGGATGCGCCGCTCGCCGACGTGCTCGTATCCCGGCATCGCTTCGTAGAAGAAGTCGAACACGTCGTCGTTGAGCGCTACCCCCTTCTTAATGAAGTCAAGGCACCTCAGCAACCTCACGAGGTAGTCGGTGAATAGCTGGGGAGTCGCCACGGTTCCCACGCCCCCGGGGTAGACCGTGGACGGGTGGACGTGGCGTCCCTCCATCAGGCAAAACATCTCCCGGCTGATCCGGCTGAGGACCAGCGCCTCCTTGTACACCTCTCCTTCAAAGGGGTTGAAGGCCCGCATGATGTCGGCGATGGTCTTGTAGCCGTGGACGTCGCTCCTGGGCGCTTTGGTCTTCTCCGCGGTCTTCAGCAGCTCGGGGTTCGTGTCTTTGACCATCGCTTCGCAGAAGTCGACGAAGACCAGGTTGTCCTGAAAGATCGTGTGGTCGAAGATGTACTCGGCCGCCTCGCCCAAGTTCATGATCCACTCACCCAGAGGCGGAGTCTTCACCCCATAAGCCATGTTCTGCGCATAAATTGAGCAAACGGAGTGGTTGTCTCCGCAGATGCCGCAGATCCGGCTCGTAATGAAGTTCGAGTCCCGGGGATCCTTGCCCTTCATGAAGACGCTGTACCCACGAAACAGCGAGGAGGTGCTCTTGCAGTCCAAGACCTCTTTCTTGTCGAAATCTATCTTGGTGTAGATGCCCAGGTTCCCGATAATCCGCGTAATCGGATCCCAAGACATGTCGACGACATTGCCGGCTTCCTTCCCAAGACGTTCAGTCTTTGTCGCCAAAGTTGACTCCCTTCCGTTAGGTGTTCGGGTAGCGCGGCTCGTAGCCGGAAGTAAGGGCCTTCTTGTTGTGCCGCCACTTGGGTTCTTTGTTGAGCTTTTGGTTCGTGAAGGAGCGCAGCTTGCGAATGACCGTCCCGTAGGGCGACAGGACAGTCGATGAGAGGGTGCCTCCCGGAGGCTCGTCCATGAAAGGCATGAACTTGTCGGGGAAGCCGGGCATTGTGCATCCGATGCAAATACCGCCGACGTTCGGGCAGCCGCCTATGCCGTCCATCCAGCCCCGCTTGGGAACGTTGCAGTTTACGACCGGGCCCCAGCAGCCCGTCTTAACCAGGCATTTCGGCGAGTTGTAGTCGTAAGCGAAATCGCCCTGCTCGTAGTAACCGGCGCGGTCACAACCCTCGTGCACAGTCTTGCCGAAAAGCCAGGTTGGTCTTAGCTGATCGTCAAGCGGAATCATCGGAGACAGGCCTGCGGCCTGGTACAGCAGCCAAAGCAGAGTTTCCATGAAGTTATCCGGCTGTACCGGACACCCCGGAACGTTGACTATGGGCACCCCGGCCTTGGAACGAAAATCCCATCCGAGATAGTCGGGCAGCCCCATACAACCCGTCGGGTTGCCCGCCATCGCGTGGATGCCACCGTAGGTGGCACAGGTACCAATAGCAACGACCGCCCAGGCGCCAGGGGCCAGGCGGTCGATCCAGTCGTTCACCGGTATGGGTTCGCCGTTTTCGTCGTTGCCCATGCCGGACCAGTAACCGTCGCCGTTAATATTTTCGTTGGGAATAGACCCCTCGACGACAAAGATATAGGGATCCAACTCCCCCCTCGCCCCGGCGTGGAATGCCTGCATGAACTCGTCGCCGTTTTCCATGGCTAAAACCTTGTTGTGCAGGTGCACTCTAGGAAGCCCGGGAACCGCTCCCAACACCACGTCTTCAATACTTGGGAGGCTCGCTGCTGTGACGGACACCGAGTCGCCGTCGCAACTCATCCCTTCCGACGTCCACAGGATGTGAACGTCCTCGACTCCTGCCATAGAAGTCCCCCTTTCCGGTCACAAAAGCCCGGTGACGACCGAGCCGTCTAAGCGGTCCCTTAGCAATGGTAGGAGGCAATAAACCACAAATCAAAAAAACTTCTCCCCGTCCGCTGGGAGTACCAAGCAAAGCTCTTCGTCATACCTCCTCCATAGTTCGTCATACCTCCTCCATAGTTGGCTATGGGTGGCGAGTGCGAAGCAAACTCTCTCCTCTGCGTATCGGCCGTGCGAGAATTGGATGCAGCATGCGCCATCTCGTCTTACCTCCAATGCTCGTGCTGGCACTTCTGCCGGCAGCTTCGTGCGGCACCGGGGATCTCGGCGGCGATCGAGCCACGCCTGCAGCAAGCCCCGTTCCCCGCACGCTCACCGCAAAGGTTTGACGCGTCCTGCGAGGCATCGCCCTACCTGCCGCCGGATAACGCCGTTCAAGGCGAGACGAACGAGGGCGAGCTGTGGGCCTTGCCGCCCGGGCCGTGGGAACCGCAAGTAGACGAGGATTTTCGGATCACCGTGCACGTCACCGGTGCAGGCGACCTTGCGATAGACGCCGTCGGTCCGGACGGCTCCGAACACCGGCCCTCAATCGGCCCCGTTCGTCAGTTCGGCGCCGGCTCGGGCCTGGAGCGGCCCGGCGACGAATGGTCGATGGTCTTCAGGTTCGATCAACCGGGATGCTGGCAGATCGATGTCACACGGGGAGAGCTGGAGGGCTCCATCGGCTTCGAGGTTTTGCGGTAGCTAAGGCTTCCGTCGAACCCGGATTCCCTTGGTCGCCATGTGGTCCTTTACATCGTCAATCCGCAGCTCGCCGAAATGGAATAACGATGCAGCCAGCACGGCGTCGGCCTCACCTATCTCGACCGCTTCGGCAAAGTGCTCGATGGTGCCGGCGCCGCCCGAGGCAATGATCGGAACGTTCACCAGGTCCGACACCGCCTTTAGCAGCTGCAGGTCGTAGCCGGCCTTGGTGCCGTCGGAGTCCATCGAAGTCAGCAAAATCTCACCCGCCCCTCGCTCGGCCGCCTTCGCGGCCCACTTCAGCGCATCCAGGCCGGCCGGTTTCCGGCCGCCGTGGGTGTAGACCTCCCACCCGTTCGCCGGGTCGTCGTGGGTGCGCCGCCGGGCGTCGATGGCCACGACTATGCACTGGGAACCAAAGTCCTGCGCGCCCTCGGAGATGAGCTCCGGTCGCTCGATCGCTGCGGTGTTGACCGCAACCTTATCTGCCCCGGCTCTGAGCAGTTTGCGCACGTCTTCGATGGTGCGCACACCCCCGCCGATCGTCAGGGGAATGAACACCTGTTCCGCGCACCGGCGGGCCATCTCGTAGATGGTGTCCCGGTTCTCGTGCGAGGCGGTGATGTCCAGAAAGACCAGCTCGTCGGCGCCTTCGCGGTCGTAAGTGGCGGCCAGCTCCACAGGATCCCCGGCGTCGACTAGATTCACGAACTGGATGCCCTTGACCACACGTCCGGCGTGGACATCCAGGCACGGGATGACCCGTTTTGCCAGCATCGCCTACGCCTCGGAAAGGGCGGCCTGCGCCATCCCCAGGTCAATGCTTCCCGAGTACAGTGCTTTGCCGATCACGATGCCGTCCAGCCCCTTGCTCGCCAGCGGCGCCAATCGCTCGATGTCCGTCAGGTCGGTAACGCCCCCGGCCGCGATCACCGGAATTTGCGTAGCGTTCAAGACCTGCTCGATCCCCTCCGTATTCACACCCTGAAGTGTTCCGTCACGCTCAATGTCGGTAAACATGATCCGCCGAACCCCGCAGTCGAGCATCCCCTGCAGCGCATCCATCGTCGAGGTTTCCGAGCCCTGTATCCAGCCCGCAACCTGCACCTTGCCCGCCCTGGTGTCAAGCGAGGCCACCAGCCGGTCGCCGAACTCCGCCACCGCTTTCTCTAGGAACTTCAAGTCCATGGACTTGGTCCCAATACACACTCGCGCGACGCCGCGGTTCACCCACTTTTCGATGGCCTCCATGCTGCGTATACCACCACCGATCTGCACGGGCAGATGCACTGAGTCCACGATGCGCCCGATCGGCTCCGCGTTGTCGATCCCCGTTCCCGTAGCACCGTCGAGGTCCACCAGGTGCAGCCACCGGGCGCCCTTGTTCTGCCACTCGAGCGCGGTTTGAACCGGATCGCCGCCGTACACAGTCTTGCGATCCATGGCGCCTTTGTGCAGGCGCACCACTTCTCCGGCGACCATGTCGATGGCCACCAAGATGTCCGGCATGCTCACTGCAGCTGAGTCTCGGCGCGCATCTCTTCAAGAATTTTGGCCAGCAGAGCCAGACCGCCGTCGCTGCTCTTTTCGGGGTGAAACTGCACGCCGTGTACTTTGCCGGAATGCACCGCAGAGGCAAAATCGCCCCCGTAGTCGGTCCAGGCGGCCACGTCTGATTCATTATCGGGCGCGCAGTAGTAGGAATGGACGAAGTAGAAGTATTCGCCGACGGCTTCCTCGAACACCGGCGAACCTCCCGCCTTAAGGGTGTTCCAGCCCATGTGCGGAACCGTCAGACCGGGCTTGAACTTCTCAACACGGCCCGGCAGGATACCCAGGCCCTTGGCGGAACCCTCGTCGGACTCGTCGAACAAAAGCTGCATGCCCATGCATATGCCCAGCAGCGGCCTTCCCGCCCCGGCCCACTCGATTACAAAGTCGGCCAGAGACAGTTCGTTAAGGTTCATAATCCCGGCAGCAAAGTTCCCGACGCCGGGCAGCACCACCAGGTCGGACTCCTCCAGCTGAGCCGCCTGATCGGAAACCAGCGGCTCCACGCCGCTTTTCTGCAGCGCCTTGGACACGCTGGCCAAGTTGCCCATGCGGTAGTCGACTATCCCTACCTTCATAGCCTCCTTTGGGTTCACAGCGATCCTTTGGTCGATGGAATTGCGTCTCCGCGGCGCGGATCAACCTGGATGGCGGCGGCCAGCGCCTGCGAGGTCGACTTGAACACGCCTTCGATTATGTGGTGCGAGTTTTTCCCGTACTGCAGCTTGATGTGCAGGGTCATCCCGGCGTTGCGGCTAAACGCCATAAAGAATTCCTCGGTTAGCTCCGGGTCGTAGTTGCCAATTGCCTCGGCCGAGACCGGCGCATCGTAGACCAGCAACGGGCGGCCGGACAGGTCCAAAGAAACCTGCACCAGTGACTCTTCCATCGGAACCAGACTCCAGCCGTAACGGCGGATCCCCGCCTTGGCGCCGAGGGCCTGAGTAAGTGCTTGGCCAAGGCAGATGCCGACGTCCTCCACCGTGTGGTGCGAGTCGACGTGCAGGTCGCCGGTAGCCTCTACCTCCAGGTCGATTAACGCGTGCCTGGCCAGCTGATCAAGCATGTGGTCGAAAAACCCCACGCCGGTTGCGATCGATGTCTTGCCGGTTCCGTCCAGGTCCAGCCGCAAGTTGACAGAGGTTTCGCGCGTGTCCCGCCCGACTTCGCCCACCCGGCTCATCGGTCGGACAGTAACAGCGACAGCGCCTCGAGGAACTTC
>JAHWKV010000093.1 GCA_019347725.1 Actinomycetota bacterium | reverse complement strand
TATTACTTCGGCCAGCTCCCTAAGACCGGCGGCCGCGAGCCAGATTGGCGCCTGCACTCTGACCAACCAGTCGGTGGCCACCCAGGCTCTAAAGTCCTCGATGTCCTCGGACAGTACCGAGTCGATTACCTTTGGTATGTAGGGCTTTAGCTTTTGCCGCGGCTCGTCGTCGAGCAGATCGTTCCAACTCCGAAGCAACCCAGCTATCACCGGCGAAACGTTGCGGGGCTCGTCGCCGAACTTCTCATGCGGGGCAATAACCGTGATCGCCTCCAGCATGCTCAGCCCCGAGTCGGGCGTCGGGTGCCTTCCTCTTTCCAATACAAGGTCGTCGAGATCGAGCTGCGCCAAAACTAGCCTCCCCGCGTAGTCAACACACCGTAAGAGCTTAGATGAAACCCACTAAACAAACTCTAGACAGTGTCGGAAGTTTTGCACGGATGGCACCGCTTCCCTACTTGACGTTGACCGTGATCGTGTCGGTCGCCGCAGTAGCCACGTGCACACCATTGCTCAGCTGCAGACACAACGTGCGCTCACCCGGCTCCAGCTCGATGGTGCGCTCCGTCAGCGGCTCCGCACCGAAATGCACGTACGAGTCACCGGTGGGGATGGTCTGTCCCGCCTCAACGCAGTCTTCATCTATCGCCACGTGCAGGTGGCCGGCCCCCTCATTTACCTCTCCCGCGGGCTCCAGGGTTACTCTTTCAGCGGACACCTCTAGAAGCACCGGACTGCTAACCGTGTCGCCGTCCGAAGGGCTCTCGAACGCTACCGAGAAATCCGGCTCGGTAACCTCGGTCGAGGTACCAGTGGAGGTGTCGTCATCTGTATCCGAATCCGTATCCGCGCTACAGCCAAACAACGCCCCCAAGGCTATGGCCAGAGCCAACCGCAAGAGCATGTGCATTCGTTTCCTCCTTAGCCATTCCAACTGCACCGGCCATCCGGCACAGATTCCCGATTGGAAGCTTACTACCGGTGCACCCACCCCTAACGGGCGGCCGCCGTCCCTCTAATCCGGTGGAGGGGCCACATTCTCCGTGCATATCTCGCCACGGCTATAAAATGGGCACCACGGGGTTGCCGAGACCTCCGGGAAGGAGATCACCATGAGTGAGGAAGAAGAAGTCTTTGATCCCTTTGGCCTTCACGAGCCGCCGCCTACGGACGCCCGGGACATACGCAAGACCACCCTCGGCGCCGTGGCGAAGCAAAACGCCATCGTTCGGCGTCGCAACGCAGGCGTGGGCAAGGATGGCCTGCTGGATGAGGACCGTGAAGACGAAGAGGAGGACAAGCCGGGGTTTCGCCCGGGAACCGGCTACCGCCCGCTGTAAGAGACCAATCGACGAGACGCCAATCGACTCATAGCTCCCCCTCCCGACGTCACTCCCGGAGGGGGGGCCGCAGCTTAGTGGGTCAGCTTAGTTGGAGATCTCGTAGACTACCTCCACCTGCAAAGTGAGCTCCTCCGACCCCGGCTCAAATCCAGGTCCCCCCACGCCGCCTCCTAGACCCTGGTCAAACTCGGCTCTAGGCATGGGAGGGAAACCTCCGGTGCTCTGTTCGGTTATCGAGCGGACGTCACCCAGCTCAACCCCGGCCGCTTCGGCCAGCTGCTCGGCCTGCTCCCTGGCCCGCTCGACGGCGTCTGCGCGGGCCTCGGCGTACAGGCCACTCTTGTCGTCGATCTCAAAGCGCACCGACTGCACCCGGATGTCATCCCCGGCAGCTTCTGCGGCGGCGTCGATGATGTCGCCCGCGTTGGCGTCGGTACTAATGCGGGCCGTGACCAGGTTGGTAACCGTGTAGCCGACTATGTCACCGCGAGGTCCGGGTGGGGGTGGAGGTAGACCCGGTGACGCCTCTCGTTCCTCACCGAACACCGGTGAGATGGAAAACTGCGATGTCTGGATGTCCTCATTTGCAATACCCGCGCTTTTCAGCTCGTCAATTACCGCAGTGGAACTCTCGTTGTTGCTGGCGAGCGCATCGGCCGCTTGGCTCGCTTGTGTCTCGACGCCGAGCACGACGATCACCGTGTCGGGGACGCCGGTTACCTCACCCACACCGCGGGCGGTAATCGACGGGAGGTCCTCCTCGGAGCCGATCACGGTTGAGTCGGTGCAACCGCTCAACACCAACGCCGTCACACCCAGAACCGCGAGAATACCCCACCTTCGCTTCAAGCCCATCTAAGCCTCCTCAAAACTCATTGACGTCTTTTAGACGGGCCCCGGAGCGCACCGGTTCCATTCCGCCGGCCGCGGGTTTACTTTTTTGCCGACCGCAAAGGCTTAAGGATCTTGGATACCAAAGACTGATGCTCCTTTTGAGACGGGGACGGCTCGGTCTTTTTCTGCTTGGTCAGCTCGTCGTACTTTTTGAAGTCCTCGTAGTTGGGCATACTCCACCTCCCGTTAGCGATTGCTATCGATGCTAACTCGCCGGATCGGCAAATGTTTTGGGGTCCGGGCGACTCTCTCCGAGCTCCCAGGACCGGCGGCTGCGCGGCATGTATGTAGCGCCTGCGGCGTCGGGAACCACTCCGAGCACCTGGTGCAGGCCCATCCTCCCTGCGCGAAATCCCATGGCGCTTCCGGCCATGTACAGCCTCCAGATGCGGGCCCGCGGTTCACCGACCATCTCCACGGCCCAGTCCCAGTGCTCCTCCAGGTTGCCCACCCAAGCTCGCAGAGTGAGTTCGTAGTGCTCCCGGAGCGACTCGACGTCACGCACCTCCAACCCGGTGGACTGCATCCCTTCGACCACCTCGGCCACGTCGGCCAGCTCGCCGTTGGGAAATATGTAGCGCCCGATGAACGTCTCGGGGCCAAACTTCGTTCGTCCCCGGGAAGAGATGGCGTGGTTGAGCATGCGGCCGTAGGGCGCCAGCAAGCCGCCAAGCACCTGGAAATACTCCTGCAGCTCTTCGGCGCCGACGTGCTCGAACATTCCTATCGAGCTGATCGCATCGAACTGCTCGCCGGCAAGGTCTTGATAGTGCTGCAGACGAATCTCGATGCGGTCTTGCAAGCCCGCGTCGGCCACCCGCTTCGAAGCCAGCTGTGCCTGCTCTTCGCTGATGGTCACACCCACCACATGGGCCCCGTGGTAAACGGCCGCATGAAGCGCCATGGACCCCCACCCGCAGCCCACGTCCAGAAGCCTCGCGCCCGGCCGCTCGGGCAGGCCCAACTTTCGGCAGATCAGCTCGTGCTTGGATTCCTGAGCATCCTCCAAGCTGGCCGATGGAGTATCAAAACGGGCGCAGGAGTAAGTCATGCTCGGCCCCAAAACTAGACGGTAGAACTCGTTGCTTACGTCGTAATGGTGGCTTATCGCCTCCTCGTCGGTGATCGTTCGGCGAATGCGCCCGGGTAGCCGCACCTCCTCGGGAGGCGGCGGAAGCGGTGGACCCAGTACACCAAGGCGTGCGCTCCTGAGCACCGCAGAGAGGGCCGATCCGAGGTCCAGCTTGGCGTTGGCCTGCACGTTTTCCCGCAGCAGAGCGGCCAGCTCGAAGATGTCTCCTTCCAGATCTATCTCGCCGGCGGCATATGCTCGGGCCCAACCCAGGTCCAAAGGGGACCATAGCAACCGGCGGGCCACGGTGGGTGAGCGCAACACCACCTTACCAGCGGGGTTGGGCGGACCGACTACGCTGGAATCCCAAAACTCAACCTGAACCGGGAGTCCCGAGATAAAAACCGATGAAAGCACAGGCGCCAGCGCGTCGGCCACCGACTCCTCGGAGGAAGCCAGTTCCGACCTCTCGGTTGAGCTCCCGTCCGGTGCCGAGGGATGACTGGGCCTTTGGCCCTCACCTGCGAACCTACGCATAAACTTGACCTACCCCTCGGCAAGCATCGCGCAAACCTACGTCGGGGGTCTAGCCTTTTCACGCCCCGCCGGATCCCGCTACAGCGCCTGGGCGAGTACGGAGTGCATCCAATAAAATCTGTGGGTGATTACTTTGGGAGGCCGCCGGGAAAGACGTTCACATCGAAGTCAAGGAGGTGGTTGGCAGTGGCAAGGCAGACACGCAGCGCAACACCGATCCGGCGGGAGTCTCGACTGCCCCGTCGGTCCGATGAGGTCTTTTCCCCGTTTGGAACCGTCCGGCAGATACAGGACGAGATGAGCCGTCTGATCGGATCGTTCTGGAGCGGCTTACCGTACTCCCCTTGGGCAAACCGGCCGGCTGTGGACTTCTACGAAGAAGGCGACCAATGGATAGTCGAGGCAGAGCTGCCGGGGGTGGAACCCAACGACATAGATGTACAGGTTAACGAAAACGGGCTCGAGATCTCTGCCAAATCCTCGTCGGAGGAAAAGACTGAAGACAAAGACAAGGGCTACTACCGAACCGAACGCAGTTACGGCTCGTTTCGCCGCTTTCTTCCTCTGCCAGGAGAGGTCGATCCCAAGAAGGTCAAAGCCAAGTACCGCAACGGGGTGCTAGAAATCCGGATGCCCAGAGGCGAGAGCACCTCAGGTCGGCGGATTCCCGTGGAAGCTCCCGAGGACGGCGGCAGCAAGTCGTAGCGCTAGCCGAGGAAAAGTTCCGACGGCGCGTCCAAGGCTGATTCACCGTATCCGGATATAGCGGAGGGGCCCTGGTAAAAGCGTGCGGCCGGCATCGCTGCAGTTGAATCGCCGGCTGGTCGTCGATTCAGCTCCTGAGTTGCCAGGCGGGACAGTACGGGTGCGAGCGTTACTCCGAAATGGGTGGCCGGCACATTCAAAGATCTCATGCCCGGAAGCGGCCCGATGATCGGCATACCGTCGCGAGGAACCGGCCGGGACTCGGCCGTGACCCGGTGCAGCTTCGCTCGAGCCAGACTGGGGAAGCAGAGCGCGGCCTGATCGAGCAACTCCCGTCCGTGCTCCTGGGTGACTTCGCTGGCGGCGCTCTGCGCCCAGCGCACCTCGCCGTCCCATCGCAGACCGATGTCTCCGGCGATCTCGCGCTCCCACCGCCGCCAGTCGCTCATCCCAAGACACTTAAGCGAGTACATGTCGGGGTCAGGCTCGGCAAATGCGCTCAAGGAGGCGAAGGAGAACACCGACGCCCCTTGGGGTTCGAGGTCCCGCTCCACCAAGGTCGTTTCCACACCACTTCGCTGTAGCTGCCGCGCAATAGCGCTGCCGATGATCCCTCCACCTACTACGATCACCGGGGATTGCGTCACTCGAACCTCCTGCCCGCCGTTGCCGCCAACCAGCTAAGCCTTTTAGTCTCTCAGCCTATTTGCATATAAGCACACACAAAGGTGATCGGCCGGGTCCGTGGACACCCGCTCGAAGATGTGATGCACAATGGATGAATCTGCGGCAGCCGCGCCGGTTCCGCACGAGCAATATTCAGGAGGAATCCAGTGAGCGATGCAGCCATCGAGGTTTTTATCGAGATCCCCAAGGGGAGCAGGAACAAGTCCGAGTACGACCACGAGCGGCACGTCCTACGTCTGGACCGACGACGGTTCGCTGCACCCATCTAACCGGCCGACTACGCCTTCGTCCCCTA
>JAHWKV010000092.1 GCA_019347725.1 Actinomycetota bacterium | reverse complement strand
TTGCCCCGGCGACGGTTCCCACGGCCGCCGATCCGGTTCCGCCGAGCGCGTACTCAACCACGAAGCCAAAGGCAGCGGCCAACACCGACAGCGCAGCCGCCACGCCCGACGCAAAGACCACGCTGCGGCGGCCCGCCGGGAGCACCTTACGAACGCTGATAAAAGCGATCCAACCCGCCAGCGGCGCAAGCAGCGCAAGGTTCGAGATGTTCAACCCGAGCGCGGTCAGCCCGCCGTCGGCGAACAGCAATGCCTGCATCGCCAGCACCACCGCCATGACCAGCACCGCCACCCAGGGACCGACCAGGACCGCGGCAAGAAGGCCGCCCATGAAGTGGCCGCTGGTGCCGGCAGCCACTGGGAAGTTGAGCATCTGCAGGGCAAAGATGAATGCGGCCAGCAACCCCGCCAATGGGGCGCGGCGCTCCTCCATGAATTCCTTTGCCCGGCGAAGCGCGAAGCTCAGGCCGCCGACCGAGATCAAACCCGCGCCCAGTGAGGTGGTGGCGTTTATAAAACCGTCGGGTATGTGCATGGACTCCTCGGCTGGTCGTCGCTGCCTGCGAAATGCTAGCAGCACTGATTGGCTCTTGCCAGTCAGTTGCATCAACGTACGCGGTGCGGTTCGCCAGCTCAACCAATGCTCCGGCGGCTATCGGGCCCTGTTAGATAATTGAGCCCGCGACTGCAATAGCAAAGGTGAGCCAATTGGCTAAACACTCACACGAAGATCAGGTCGAACAGATCATGGACCGGCTCGCGGCCAGCGGTAAGCGGCGCACGATGAGCCGGCAAGCGGTTATCAAGGTCATCGTCGACTACCACGGCCACGTAAGCGCCGACGACATCGCCACGCGGGTACAAAAGGACTTCCCTTCCCTGGATGTCTCCACCGTCTACAGGACGCTGGAGACCCTCCGGGAGCTGGGCATCGTCGAGCGCGTATGGTTTGCGGACGGAAGCACGGTGTACCACTTGAGTGACCACAAGCACCACCACCTGTGCTGCGAGCGATGCGGGGCGGTGCAGGAGCTGCCCATCTCGGCGCTTAAGAACCTGGAGCGTTTCCTTCTCGACGAGTACGGTTTTGAGACTCACCAGCAACCGCTCGGCCTGTTTGGCCTATGCGCTGACTGCCGGCGGTCAACTCGAGGTGACTCTTCGTAGCCTCAGGAAATTGCGCTGGATCGCTGCCTGGCCGCCAGCGCCGCCAAAGCAAACACGGTGATGGCCAGCAAGACGATCGTTGCCCCCGGTGAGGTGTCCAGATAAAACGCGGTCACCAGGCCGCCGACGCTCAGCATGCCGCCGAGCACAAGACTGCCTCGAACCGTGGCCCGGAAGCTGCCGGCCAGCTGCTGCACGATAGCTACCGGCAGCACCAGCATTGCGGAGACCAGCAGCACCCCCACCACCCGCATGGTCACACCCACCGTCACGGCAGCGGCCAGGGCCATGAAGAAGTTCAGCTTGCGTACGGGCAGCCCGCAGGCTCGGGCCACCTCCTCGTCGTAGCAGGCTGCAAATAACTCTTTGCGAAGCACCGTTACGCTCAGCAGCACCACCGACCCTGCGGCTGCCAGAATCCACAATTCCTGCCCGGTGACCGTCAGCACCGAGCCGAACAGGTAGCCGAGCACCATGTTGGGGTTATCGGAGAGAAAGGTGAGCAGAGCGCCCCCGGCGATGCCGCCGTAGAAGATCAGCGCCAGGGCCACGTCGCCGGCCAGCCGGCCCTTCTCCCGCAGCATTTCAAGCACAGCGCCGGCCAGCGAGGCCGCCACGATTCCGGTTACAACCGGGGAGGTGCCCAAAAAGAGCCCGGCCGCCACCCCCATGAAGGCAACGTGACCGATCCCGTCGCCCAACAAAGCCAGGCGTCGCTGCACCAGGAACACGCCGATCGAAGGAGCCGCTATCCCCACCAGTACGGCGGCCAGCAGTGCCCGGCGCATGAACGCGAGCTCGAAGAGCTCCATTTAATGAATCCGGTGCTGATCGGCGCCGGTGCCGCCCACCGGCTCCTGCAGCGGCACGTGATGCGCGTGGTCGTCCTGATGCTCGGTGCTCGGCGGGCCGTCATGAACGATTCGACCCTGTTCCAGCACCACTGCACGGTCTACGAGCTTTTCCACCGCGCCCAGGGCGTGGGCCACCAAGATCACGGTGCTGCCGGATTCCCTCAACCTCTGCAGCGTCTTTGCAAAGTCCTGCTGGTGTTCCACATCCAAATTGGACAAGGGCTCATCCAGTAAGAGCAGGTCCGGTTCGTTTACCAGTGCCCGGGCAATCAACACGCGCTGCTGCTGGCCGCCGGAAAGGTGCGAAACGCGCCGATCCGCAAGCTCGGACAGATCCAACTCCTCCAGCGCTTGAGCCGCGGCGCGGCGGTCGGGCTCTGTGTAACTGCGCAGCCGTTTGGCGAGCGCAATCCGGCCGGACAGAACGACCTCCTCGACGGTGGCCGGGACGCCGGAGACCGCACCAAAGCGCTGGGGGACGTAGCCGATCTTGCCCCACTGCCGGAACTGCTGCAAAGCGGCGCCGAACAACCGAACCCGGCCCGCGCTGACGGGGATCACACCCAAAAGCGACCTGATCAGCGTCGATTTACCGGATCCGTTGGGACCCAGCAGCGCCACGAACTCACCGCGTCGGAACGCGACGCTAACCGAGGGAAGAACCTCGAACTTCCCCAGATGCACGGTGACCCCCTCGAGCTCGCCGGCCGGGTGCGCGCTCATCGGCAGCCCAACGCCGAGCGCAGAGCCTGCAGGTTTTCCATCATGGCGCTCGGATAGTCGCCCGACTCCGGGGGGCTTTCCAAAGGGTCCAGCTGCGCCGTTTGGGCGCCGGTCTCGGCAGCGATGGTCTCGGCGACATCCGGTGGAATGAGACGTTCGAAAAAGATGGTCGTTACGCCTAGCTCCTCTACCAGCCCGGCCACCTCGGCAAGACGCTGAGGAGGCTGCTCCTGCTCCGGATCCACCCCGCCGACGCTGATCTGCTCCAGGTGATAGCGGTCGGCCATATAGCCGAAAGCCTCATGGCTGGTCACTATCTGCCGGCGGTCACAAAGCGTCAGGCCCCCTTGAAAGCGGTCGTCCACCGCGTTGAGCGTCTCCACCAGGTCGCTGACCCGCCGATCGTAGTCGTCGGCGTGATCCGGATCGATTTCTGCCAGACGCATCCCCACCTGCCGGGTAAGACTGACCATTGCCACCGGATCCAGCCATATATGCGGATCCGAGGGTCGCGAGATCGTCGGATTGACGCTCAGCGCATCCAGCGTTTCGCCCTCGACCTCAGGCAGCAGGTCCTCCACGGCAGGCTGAAAGGAATCGCCTACGTACACCAGCAGGTCGGCCCCGGTGATCTCAACGATCTGACTGGAAGTGAGCTCCAGGTCGTGGGGCTCGGCTCCGGGTGGCGTGATGCTGGTGACCTCGGCGTCATCGCCCGCCACATTCTCCGCTACGTACTGCAACGGGTAAAAGGCGGCCACCACCTGCGGGGGCGGGGGCTCGCCGTCGTCGCCGGAACACGCGGCAACTACCAGCCACAGCAGCAGGGCCGCTACCGCGGCAAATCGTCTATGCACGAGCGCAGAGTAACTCTGATGCGAATGATTCGCAATCGCATTAAGCCGTGCGAGAATGTGCAGCATGACGAGATCGCAGATGACACCTAGCTCTCGGGCCACCCGCCAAAGGGCGGCGATACTCGAGGTGCTGGCCGCGGACCGCAGCTTTTTGAGCGCCCGGCAGATTCACGCCAGCCTTGAGCGCCGGGCCCGGGACGTGGCGCTGGCCACGGTGTACCGCACCCTCAAATCACTAAGCCGCCAGGGCGCTTTGGACACAATTCCCGGTGAATCCGAATCCCTTTACTGCCTGTGCCGCTCCTCGGAGCATCACCATCACCTGGTGTGCCGCTCTTGTGGGATCAGCATAGAGCTGGAGAACCCGGCGCTGGAGTCATGGGCCAGCCGGGTGGCCGATGAGCACGGTTTCGAGGCGGTGGACCACACTTTGGAGTTGTACGGCACCTGCCGGAGGTGCTCTGCAGGGTAGTTAGCCGGCTACCGGCTCACCACCACGTTTACCAGCTTCGGAGGCACCGAGATGACCTTTTGAGGATCGTTGCCGTTTAGATACGCCTGCACCTTCTCGCTGTCCAGAGCCAGTTGCTGCATCTGCTCCTTGGTCACGTCGGGGGTTACCTCCACCTTGTCCCGGACCTTGCCGTTGACCTGGATGACCATAGTGACCTTACTGACCTCGGCCAGCTCTTCGTCGTAGGAGGGCCACCGCTGCTTGTGGATCGAGCCCTCGTTGCCGTAACTGTGCCACAGCTCCTCGGTGATGAACGGAGCCACGGGCGCCAGCAGCTTTAGGAATGTCTCGGCCGCCGCCCGCGGCACGGGACCGGAGAGTTTGTAAAAAGCGTTGATCAGCTCCATCATCTTCGCGATCGCCGTGTTGAGGCCGAATTCCTCCATATCGGCGGTGATGGCCTTGACCGAGCGGTGGATCTGCCGGTTGAGGTCATCGGGAACGGGATCTTCGGAGACGCTGTGCAGAATCCGCCACACCCGCGCCAGCCAGCTGTGCGCCACCCGGCCGATCTCTCCGTAGCCGTCGGAGGGAAAATCGTAGTCGGCCTCCGGAGGGCTGGAGAACAGGATGAAGGTGCGAGCCGCGTCGGCGCCATAGGCTTCCACCGTGGCCGACGCCTCGATGACGTGGCCGGTGGACTTGGACATCTCCTTGCCCGCCCAGCTGACGTGACCCTGATTGAACAGGCGCAAAAAGGGCTCGTCGAAGTCGACCAACCCCATGTCCTTGAAGAACTTGGTGAAAAAGCGCGCGTAGATAAGGTGCATGACCGCGTGCTCGACGCCGCCGAAGTAGTTGTCCACCGGACCCCACTTGGCCACGTTGCCGGGGTTGAACGGATGCTTTTTGTTCTTGGGGTCGCAGTAGCGGAGGAAGTACCAGGATGAATCAAAAAAAGTGTCCAGGGTGTCGGTTTCGCGTTTGCCCGGTTTCGCGCACTTGGGACAGGGAACGTTTACGAACTCTTCGTTGTTGGCCAAAGGGCTTACCGCATCCTCAGTGGCCGTGTAGTCGGCCTGCTCGGGCAGCTCCACCGGCAAGGCCTCGTAAGGCACGGGAACTTCCCCGCACTCATCGCAGTAGATGATGGGAATGGGGGTACCCCAGTAGCGCTGACGGGAGACCAACCAGTCCCGCTGCCGGTAGTTGATGCGCCGCTGACCCTTGCCCTGCTGGTCCAACCAGGCAATGACGTCTACGATGCCTTCCTGGGTAGAGGGGTCCACCCTCGTGCCGGTGAACTCGCCGGAGTTGACCAGCTCGCCGGTGCCGGCGGCGGCCTCGGTCATCTCCTCGGCCACCAGAGTCTCCCCTTCGGGCTGAACCACCACCCGCACCGGGATGTCGTGGGCCCGGGCGAAATCAAAGTCCCGCTGGTCGTGAGCGGGCACCGCCATGATGGCGCCGGTGCCGTAACCCATCATCACGTAATCGGCCGCCCACACCGGGATTTC
>JAHWKV010000091.1 GCA_019347725.1 Actinomycetota bacterium | reverse complement strand
CGCGTTTGAAGGCCGTGGGTGCCCGCATTCAGCAGATGACGGCCGTTGAAATCTCGCAGCTGGAGAAGGAGGGAAGCCTCGCGGTGGAAGTCGATGGCCAACCCATCACGCTGGCCCCAGACGATGTGGAAATCCGCACCGACGACTTGCCCGGTTGGCTCGTGGCCACCGACGGCCCCCTCACCGTGGCCCTCGACGTGACCCTGACCGACGACGGATTTGAGATCGGCGGTACTAAAATCAAGGTCGTCTCCGAGCGGGATCCCGCAGACCTTCCCTGGAAGGAGCTCGGGGTGGACGTGGTCGTCGAGTCAACCGGTATCTTCACGGATCGGGAAGGCGCCTCCAAGCACCTTCAGGCCGGCGCTCGAAAGGTCATAATCTCCGCACCGTCGCCCGATCCCGACGTAACCCTTGTTCTGGGCGTCAACGACGACGAGTACGATCCGAACAAGCACCAGATCATCTCCAACGCCTCGTGCACTACCAACTCTGTGGGTCCGATGGCCAAGGTCCTGATGGACAACTTCGGTATCGAATCCGGGTTCATGACCACCATTCACGCCTACACGACCGAGCAGCAGTTGCAGGACCAGATCTCCCTTTCCCGTAAGGGCAAGCCGGATCTTCGCCGCATGCGCTCCGCGGCTCAAAACATCGTGCCCGCCTCAACCGGCGCGGCCAAAGCCCTGTCCCTGGTCATCCCGGAGCTGAAAGGCAAGCTCGACGGCATGGCCATGCGGGTGCCGGTGCCGGACGGCTCGGTGACCGACCTGGTGTGTGTACTGGAGAAGGAAGCTACCAGGGATGAGGTCAACGACGCTTATCGCAAAGCCGCCGACTCGGAGAACTGGAAGGGTCGCTTGGTGTACACCGAAGATGCAATCGTCTCCGGCGATATCGTCGGTAACCCCGCGTCATGCATCATCGACGGGCTGTCCACTATGGCGTTCGGCAACCTCGTCAAGGTGATCGGCTGGTACGACAACGAGTGGGGATACTCCAACCGGCTGGTGGACCTAGCGGCCAAAGTCGGCAATTGAAGCTGCCGGCGATCGACTCCCTTGACGTAAACGGCAAGCGGGTCCTGGTTAGGGTCGATTTCAACGTTCCGCTAAAGGCCGGGCAGGTCACCGATGACATGCGCATCCGGGCGGCCCTGCCCACCATTCAACACCTGCTGGATCGAGGCGCCACGGTGATCTGCTGCTCACATTTAGGCAGACCCAAGGGCAAGGTAGATCCCCAATTCTCTTTGGAGCCGGCAGCTCGGGCTCTAGCCGACCTACTGCAGAAGCCAGTGCGGCTGACCGAGGCGGCCAACGGTCCCCCCGAGGACCTGGAAGGCATGGAGCGCGGCGACGTGGCGCTGCTACAGAACCTGCGCTACGACCCGCGGGAGGAGGCCAACGACCCTGAGTTCTCGGCCGAACTGGCCGCACTGGCCGACGTCTACGTCTGCGATGCCTTCGGAGCAGTGCACCGGGCGCACGCCTCGGTGGCCGGAGTGCCCAAGCTGCTGCCGAGCGCGGCTGGCGCACTGCTGCACAAGGAGGTTGACGTACTCTCCAGGCTGCTCGGCGGGCCGGAGCAGCCCTTTGTGGTCATACTCGGGGGGTCCAAGGTCTCCGACAAGCTGGGCATCGTCAAGAACCTGCTGGGCAAAGCCGACAGTATCCTCATCGGCGGAGCCATGGCCAACACCTTCCTAGCGGCCGATGGGCACGATATCGGCAAGTCCCGTATCGAGGCCGAGCGGCTGGACGAGGTAAAGCAGATACTGGCCGAGGCCAAGGAGGTCGGTGTCCAAATCGGCTTACCCAACGACGTTGTGGTCGCCACCGAGTTTGCCGAAAACGCACCGGCAAGCGCAGTCGACGTGGATCGGATTCCCCCCGATTCAATGGCCTTGGACATAGGCCCAAATACCGTCTACAGCTTCTCCGAGTGGATTCGCGTGGCCAAGACGGTCCTGTGGAACGGTCCAATGGGCGTGTTCGAGTGGGAGAATTTCGCGGCAGGTACCAAAGAGGTAGCCAAGCTGGTGGCCGAAGCCGAAGCCTTCACTGTAGTCGGCGGTGGCGACTCCGCAGCGGCTCTAGCGATGTTCGGCCTGGAAGGCAATGTCAATCACCTCTCCACCGGAGGGGGAGCGTCCTTGGAATTCCTAGAGGGGCGTCCGCTGCCGGGCCTCGAAGCACTCAACAAGGGGGGCGGAGAATGAGAAAGCCCATCATGGCTGCCAACTGGAAGATGAACAAGACCCACTTGGAAGCAATCCACTACATCGAGGAGCTACGTAACCGCCTGCACCACAAGGCTTACGATCGCTGCGACGTGGTTATCTGCCCACCGTTTACCGCCATCCGGTCCGTCCAAACGGTGGTGGACGCCGACGAGCTGCCCATGGCAGTCGGTGCACAGAACATGTACTGGGAAGACTCCGGCGCCTTCACCGGTGAGGTCTCGCACGAGATGCTGACCAAGATGAACGTAAAGTTCGTGATCCTCGGTCACTCTGAGCGTAGGGAGCACTTTCACGAGAGCGATGAAGCGGTGAACAATAAGGTCAAAACTGCTCTGGACAATGACATCACACCGATCGTGTGCGTGGGCGAGACCCTGACCGAGCGCGAGGCCGGCTTCACCAACGACAAGGTGGGCTCACAGATCCTGGAGGGCCTCAAGGGCCTCGACGACGAGCGGGTCGGGCGCATGGTGATCGCCTATGAGCCTATCTGGGCTATCGGCACCGGTCGGACGGCGACGCCGGATGACGCGCAGGAGACGATTTCCAAGATCCGGGGCTATGTGCGCGAAGTGTACCCGGGCGCAGCCGACGCGGTACGTATCCAGTACGGGGGCAGTGTGAATACAGGAAACGTCGACGACTTGATGGCTCAGGAGGACGTCGACGGCGCGCTGGTGGGCGGGGCAAGCCTCGATCCCGTGCAATTCGCCAGGATCGTAGAGTACGAGTGATAGAATTTGCCTTCAGTCCAGGCATTGATGTGCTCAGAGGAGCTTTGAGCACCCAACGCGCGTACTAAGCGCCGGCAGCGAAATCGAACACGGAAAGGCTGGGTCAGCGGACAACCATGCTTCTTAACGTCGTTGTAGGACTTCACATCATTGCATCGAGTCTTCTGATCGTGTTCATTTTGTTGCACGCAGGCAGGGGAGGCGGTCTGTCGGAGATGTTCGGCGGCGGAGGCGGCGGTGGCAGCCTCAGTGGTTCTACCGTGATGGAGAAGAACCTCGACCGCCTGACGATCGCCACGGCGCTGCTGTTTACGTTCACTACGTTCTCCCTAATCTTCATCATGGACTGAGGGCCACGCCCTTAGATCAGTGCCCCGCATACGGCTGCGCACCGCCATATCCTTCGTCGCGGCTCTGGCCCTGGTGGCCGGATGCAACGATGAGCTTCTGGAGCCGGACGACGAAGCCTTTGGCGGCTCTATCGTCGTCGGCTTACCGCAGGTGGGCACACTGGATCCTCCTCGAGTCACCGGCTTGCCCGCCCTGTCCATTCTGCGCACCGCATGCGACGGGGTGGTCGGGCTCGAGGCCGGCAACCCCGTCCCGCAGCCCGCGCTTGCCGAGCAGTGGTCGTTGAGCTCTGTGGCGCGCCTGCTTAAGGTGCAGCTGCGCGAAGGTCTTCAGTTCCAAGATGGGACGCCGGTCACCTCAAGTGCAGTCCGGGAAGCGCTTTCTCGCGTAGCCCGGCCCGGGACGGACAGCCCTTGGTCCAGCCTCGTCTCCAAGGTCGAGGGCTTCGGGGAGGTGGTGACCGGCGAGGCCACGTCACTGTCGGGAGTCAGGATCATCGACGAAACCAGCTTCGAGGTTCGGCTGTCCGTACCGGCGTCGGAGTTCCCTACCGTGCTGTCCCATCCTGCCCTGACTCCGGTTTCGCTAGAATCGATTCGGGAACAGCCCGAGGGGGCGGATTTGCCGGTGTGTGCTGGCCCGTACCGGGTAAGAAGGGACTCCGGCGATCAAGACTTCAGGTTGGGCAAGGTGTCCGAGTACCAAAGCCGCAACGACGCCTACCTCAACAGCGGCCGGGGTTTGGCCGAAGTGATATTGATCCGGGCTTACGACAGTCAAGAGGACGCGTACCAAGCCTACGTTTCGAACGAGGTGGACCTTGCCCCGGTGCCCGACAGCCGGCTTGGCGAAGCGCAAGCTTCCGAAGGGGATCTGCACAGTGGACCCACGACCGACCTGACCTACTTGGGCTTTGCACCGGCGGGCGGTCCGACCGCCGACCCGAGGGTGCGCCGGGCAATCTCTTTGAGCATCGACCGCTTGGCGATTATCGAGGCCGTCTACGGCGACGGCCGGGACCCTGCTGAGCGGTGGCTGGACCCGGGTTACGGCTCGGGTATTCCCCAGCCGTGTGCGCAGTACCTGAGCCGGATAGATGATCCCCAACGGGCGCAGGCGCAACTGGCCGAGGCGGCAGTGGATCCTACGTCGGTTGAGATTCCCCTCTACCACTCAGACCAGGGCCGGGGACGACTGGTCGCGGAAGCAGTTCAGGTTCAGGTCAAGCAGGTGCTGGGTGTCGATGTGACGCCCGCCCCGGTGCGGCGACAAAGCGTTGAGGAGGCCTATAGCTCCGAGGATCCTTCGATCTGGTTGCTTTCCACGCGGGTGGAGCTTCCACTGCCGGACCAATTCTTGGGGGATCCATTCCGCACGGGAGGCAAGAGCAACATCCTAGGTTTCTCCGACCCGGGGTTCGACGATAGCATTCATGCCGCCGAGCGCTCCTCTTCGCCCGAAGAGGCAGCTCGTCTATACCTGGAGGCCGAGAGTAGGTTGTGTGACCTTATGCCGGGAATCCCGCTGTGGCGTGCGGTCGGCCATTGGGCCGTTGACACGTCTGCGGTAGTTTTCGAGGGGAACCGGGTTCTGGGCTCGCTGGGCGTCCCGATTCTTCGGCACGCGCGGGCCGCCGGCGCATGAAGGCAGTGTGGATGCCGATCATATGCACGGTTTTGCTGCTCTCTACGGCCTGCGCGACGCCCGACCCCGACGTGGAAGCCAGCCAGCTCGTAAGTGACTTCGATCTGAAGGTGGCTACCGCAGCGCCGGGTTCCTTGGACCCTGCCAAGGTCGACACCGATGCCGCCGGGTGGCTGATCAAGCAGATCTGCGACCCGCTGGTGAGCATCAACCCGGCGACGGGGGAGCTGCAGCCCGGAGTGGCAGAATCGTGGACGGTGTCGGACAACGCGCGCCGGGTGAGTTTCACGCTGCGCGAAGGGGTCACCTTCCACAACGGCCGGGCACTGGAAGCCAGCGACTACGTGTTCTCCCTCTCGCGCCTGGTGCAGCCGGAGACCGGTTCGCCGCAACACCATCTGCTGCATAGGGTGCAGGGGTACGGGGAGGTCCGGGCCGAGCAGGTCCCGTTTCTTGCGGGCGTCACCGCACCCGATCCACGCACTCTGGTCGTCGAGCTCAGCGAACCGTTCGCTCCCTTTCCCGCAGTGATGGCCAACCCCTCGGTGGGCGCTGCGGTACCGGCCGAGGCGCTTGATGACCCCGACCTGGATTTC
>JAHWKV010000090.1 GCA_019347725.1 Actinomycetota bacterium | reverse complement strand
GTACTCGAACGGATGGTCCTCAACGTGTATCGCCAGGGCCCGCACACCTTTTTCGATCGGCAGGTTCTTCGGCACCGCCCACGAAACCAACACCGCCGTGGGACCGTTATGCATCTCCAAACGCAGGTCGAAATGCAGACGCCGGGCGTGGTGCTGATGGATGACGAACCTATCTCCCGGCACCGCAGTTGCAGGGTTGACGTCCCCCGCCACCTCTCCAGGCGGCTCCGGGGTCTCAGCGAAGCTTCGCTTAGCTGAGTAATCAGCCGAGCTGGGCATCACCCGCAGCTACGCGCTCTTAGCCACCACCTGTTCGGGCGTCGGCAGTTTGATGTTCGTCGCCAGCCCCAACTTGCCCAAACCGGCTATGAACCAAGCGCTGGGGTCGAACTGGAACCGGCCGAGACCATGCTTGTAAGAGGTCGGAAAAGCATGATGGGAGTTGTGCCAGCCCTCGCCGAATGACAGCAGCGCCATTACCCAGTTGTTGGTGCTGTGATCCTTGCTCTTGAAAGGACGTTTGCCGTAAAAGTGGCAGATCGAGTTGATGCTCCAAGTGACGTGGTGCAAGAAAAAGATCCGGCCGAGTCCGCCCCAGATGAGCGCGGTCAACCCGCCAACCCACGTTCTGGTTATCGCCAGCCCGATCAGCCCGGGCAGCACCACGGACAAAACTGCCCACAGCGGGAAGGTCTTGTTCACCCTGGCTATGGTCTTGTCGGCCAGCAGGTCCGGCGCGAACTTGGCGATGTTGGTCTTGTCCCTGTCGAAGAACCAACCGGTGTGGGCATGCCAGAGACCGGCCAGAACACCCTTGATCCCCTCGGCGTCTTCCAGGTGCGGCGAGTGAGGGTCCCCGGGCTTGTCGGTGAAGGCGTGGTGTCGCCGGTGGTCGGCGACCCAGGCTATGACCGAGCCCTGCAGCGCCATAGAACCGGCAATGGACAGCATGAGCTTGATTCGCCTTACGGTGTCGAAACTGCGGTGCGTGAGCAAACGGTGATAGCCCACCGTTACGCCCATTCCGGTAAAGACGTAAAAGGCGAAAAACAAAATCAGGTCCAAAGCCTGAACTCCGCGGTTCCAAAGCAGCGGAATCCCGATGGCCGCTCCAGCAAACGGCAAGATGGTTATCAACAGCACCATCCGGCGCTCCAGTTTCAACTGCCGGTCCGACGGGCGGATGGTGTCGGACCGCTTCGGCGGGCGCGCGGCTTGAGGGTCAACTAGGGTATTTGTCATTAAAAGGGGCGTTCCTTTCCAAATTTTTTCTTTCCCCTACCTAACCTACGATACCGTAAGCGTACGCATAACTGTTGAGAATTCGGCCGCTGGCGGAGATTATTCATGCGTTCCTGCGAACATAGGGGCCTGCGTCTTGGGTAAGTTCCTCGGATGCAGTGGCTGGAAACTCCGTGGTCGATCCCGCTCTCGGTTGGTGCCTTCGTGGCCGGCGGAGTCCTTATTGCGGTATTTGGTATCCGCCTGGCCCGTGTGGTCGACCACCTCGCCGACCGCACCGGCCTAGGGGAAGCCGTCGCCGGCGCGGTGCTGCTGGGAGGGGCCACCTCAATAGCCGGCTTGATCGTGAGCGTAGTAGCAGCGGCGGAAGGCAATGCAAGCCTGGCGGTGAGCAATTCGGTTGGCGGTATCGCCGCACAGACGGCCTTTATCGTTGTGGCGGATCTAACTTACCGGCGAGCCAACATCGAACACGCTGCAGCGTCGTTAACCAACATCTTCAGCTCACTGCTCATGGTCGTACTGCTCTCCGTCGTACTCATGGGCGCCGGTTCCCCCGGGTGGACTGTATGGGAAATCCACCCGGCCACCCCGGTACTGCTGATCACCTATATGTACGGGCTACGGCTGGCCCGATCGGTTGGCAACGACCAGATGTGGGTGCCGAGAAAAACGCGGGAAACCCGCGTAGACGTGCCTTCACGGCGGGCGCAAGTAGAGTCCTTGCGATCCCTGATGCTGAGGTTTGTAGCTCTGGGGGCGGCGGTCGCTTCCGCCGGCTACGTGGTGGGCCAGGCCGGGATATCGCTGGTCGCCACCACGGGGTTAGGCGGAACGGTCGTCGGCACCTTCCTCACCAGCGTGATCACGTCCCTTCCCGAGCTGGTAACCACCGTCGCCGCGGTTAGGTCCGGGGCATTGACCCTGGCGGTAGGAGGAGTCGTAGGGGGCAACACATTCGACATCTTGTTCGTCGGTGCGGCCGACCTCGCATACAGAGAAGGCGCGGTTTATACGGCAATAACCGAGACCGACCAGTTTGTGCTTGCCTGGACCATGGCTCTGGTCGCGGTACTGGGTGCCGGGCTGATACGGCGACAGAGGCAGGGCGTAGGCGGCATAGGGTTTGAGGGGGTTACCATTTTGGGTCTATACGCCGTCGGTATAGCCGTCGTCGCCGTAATGGGCTAACGCTGCCAAGGAGGGCGCGCAATGACCGACCCCAACCCGCCGCTCGACATCATCGAAAAACATCTGCGCACCGCGCGTAATATTGCCGTAGTGGGGGCCTCCTCCAAGCCCCACAGGCCCTCCAACGAGATATTCCGCTATCTCCTTGATGCCGGCTATCGTGTCTTCCCCGTCAATCCCAACGAGGCGGAGGTGCATGGTTACGCTGCCTACCCGACGCTCGAATCGATTCCCGAGCCCATAGATCTGGTGGATGTCTTTCGTCGATCCGACCAGACGCCGCCCATTGCCAGCAATGCCGCAGCTATTGGGGCCCGGATGCTGTGGCTTCAGCGGGGCGTCCGCAACGAGCAAGCTGCGCGGATTGCGCAAGACGCAGGACTGACCGTGGTCATGGACCGCTGCATCGCCGTGGCGCACTCGCAGCTGGGAATCTAAGTGGAACGAGCTACGCACCGGCCGGCGCAGCCTGCACTATCGGAATAGGCTCGGTGAGGGTTGCCGGCTCCGTGCGTAGCCACATCGTGCGCTGCGGGAACGGGATCTCGATTCCTTCACGATCCAGCGCCTCCTTGATCCGCAGTCGCAGCTCGCGGCCGAGTCCCCATTGAGCGCCGGCCTCCGTGGTGCACACCAACCGGACCGCAACTGCGTCGTCCCCCAAGTCCGTGACGCCCCAGACCTCCGGCTCGCCCTTGACGACGCCCTTGAATGCGGGATCCTCATACGCCTCTTCAGCGGCAGTCTTGATTACCTCCTGCGCGTGTCGCAGGTCACATCCGTAGGCAACACCTATGTCCAGGACAGAGCGCCCCCAGCCTCGATTAAAGTTGCCCGTCTTGGAAATCTCGCCGTTTCGCACCGTCCAAAGCGTGCCGTCGAGGGTCCTTATCTGCGTGGTCCGCAGGCCTACGTGCTCAACCGTCCCGACCGTGCCGTCCACGTCCAGGAGATCGCCGACCCCGTACTGATCCTCGGCCAGCATGAACAACCCCGACACCAGGTCCGACACCAGGCTCTGAGCGCCGAAACCCAGCGCGACACCCACAATGCCCAGTCCGGCGATCAGGGGGGCAAGGTTAACGCCCACCTCGCCGAGAACGAGCAACACCGTCAGAACCCAGATGGTCACGGCCGCCAGGGCGGTGAGTACGCCGGCCAAGGTTTGGGCCCGCTCGGCGGCACGCTGGCGTGCATCCCGCCTGTCGTCACCTGGAGCCTTTTCAGTGCGCGCCGCGATGCGCAGAGTCGTCCGGTCAATAAGGCGCTGCACGACCTTCTTGGCCACCAGGGCCAGAAATAGCACTCCGACAATTCTAAGAATTGTGGCCACAACCTCAGGTGATCCTTCCAGTAACTTCATCTTTGCCCCCTCGCTCGGCCTCGGACATAGGGATTTGACGCTAGGTGCGCGCCCGCTACCTGTCAATTTGGCCTTGAGCGACGGAACTACGCTGCATAGCGAGGCGCTGCAACTATCATCGTTAGATGTCCGCCAACGCCGTATCGGTTGCCGGGGTCACCAAGCGGTTTGATGGCACTGTGGCCCTCGACGGGATCGACCTGGAAGTTCCGGAGGGCTCCGTTGTAGCGCTTCTGGGACCCAACGGGGCCGGCAAGACCACCATCGTGAGAGTCCTGGCCACGCTGCTACGACCCGATGCCGGTACAGCCAGGGTCTTCGGCCACGACGTATCGAGCCACCCCGAACGCGTGCGGGAGCTGATCGGTCTGACCGGCCAGTTTGCAGCGATCGACGAGCTGCTTACGGGCCGGGAAAACCTGCAGATGTTCGGCCGGCTGTTTCACCTTAGCTCCGCCGCAGCACAAAAGCGCGCGGATGAGCTGCTACGGCAATTCGACCTGGGCGACGCCGCGGACCGTCCGGCCCGAACCTACTCCGGAGGGATGCGGCGGCGGCTCGACCTTGCGTCCAGCTTGCTGACCCGGCCGAAAATCTTGTTTTTGGATGAACCGACCACCGGACTGGATCCGCGCAGCCGAAATCAAATCTGGGCCGAGGTTCGAGAGTTGGTCGCGGTCGGGACCACCATCTTGTTGACCACGCAGTACCTGGAGGAGGCCGAGCAACTCGCCGACCGCATTACCGTGATAGATCACGGCCGGGCGATCGCCGAAGGCACGGGCGATCAACTGAAAGACCTGGTGGGCGGACGTTTTCTGCAGGTTTCCCTGGCCCGTGCATCCGATCGCGAAAGCGCAGTCAAAGCTTTGTCGGGAGTGGGCTGCTCCGCCCCGCAACCCTCGGAGCGATCCGACCGGCTCACTCTGTCGGTAGGCGACGACGGATTGCCCACGGTGTCCAAAGCCGCGGCCGCGCTTGAGAACGCCGCCATCGAGGTCCGCGATCTGGCATTGCGGCGCCCCACGCTCGACGACGTCTTCTTGGACCTAACCGGCGCACCACCGGGAGACGGACGCGCCTTTTTTCAAGGGTCCGATCTGCGCAGCACCTCGCCCGAAGAGGGTTCGCCTGCAGCGCCTGATACGGCGGAGGCGGAGGGTCCGCGACGCCGGCGGATCGAGGCCCTACGCATACGCAGGGCTGTCGACGATGCTGTAGTGGTGACGGGGCGCAACATTCGCCACTTCGTCCGTCAGCCGGGGCTGCTGCTGTTCTCCACGGTACAGCCCATCATGTTCGTATTGCTGTTCGCCTTCGTCTTCAGCGGTGCGATCGGCCAGGCGCTTCCCGGCGACATCGACTACATCGATTTCCTGCTACCCGGCATCTTCATTCAATCGGTGTCCTTCCGAGCCACACAGACGGCGATCGGCCTTGCCGAGGACTTGGAGCGTGGGGTGATCGACCGCTTTCGCTCCATGCCGATGGCGCGCTCGGCCGTGCTCGCAGGTCGCACGCTTGCCGACCTGGTCCGCAACCTGTTCATCCTGGCCATCATGATCGTGGTCGGATACGCCATCGGTTTCCGCTTCCAGCGTGGATTCCTAAGCGCTTTGGCCGCCATTGCGGTCGTGCTGGCGTTCGCCTTTGCTCTCAGCTGGATCTTTGCCTCGCTGGCGTTATGGGTGAAGGGCGTGGAGGCTGTTCAATCCGCAGGTTTCCTTGCGATTTTCCCGTTCGTCTTTGCCAGCTCGATCTTTGTTCCACTGGAGAGCATGCCGGGC
>JAHWKV010000008.1 GCA_019347725.1 Actinomycetota bacterium | reverse complement strand
GTGAAGCAATGGAAGACGGCACGCTCGGGCATGCCCTCCGCCTGCAAGATCTCGAAGGTCTCGTCCCACGCGTCTCGGGTGTGGATGACCAGCGCCAGGCCGTGCTGGTGGGCCAGCCCAATCTGCTCGGCGAAGGCCTTGCGCTGGGCGTCCCGGGGCGAGTTCTCGTAGTGGTAATCCAGCCCGCACTCGCCGATGGCCACCACCCGGTCGCTTGCGGCGAGGCGTTCCACCTCGCCGGCCGTGGAGCTATCGAAATTAGCGGCGTCGTGCGGGTGGACCCCGACGGTCGCCCACACCCGGCTGTGCCGGGCTGCGAACTCAATGGCCCGGGCACTGCTGGCCAGGTCGGTGCCGATGGTGATCACACCTTCGACCCCTGCGGCGCGGGCTCGCTCGAGTACCTGCTCGGCCGGGTCCTCCAGGCGGTCCAGGTGGCAGTGCGAATCGATCCACACAGGGTTACCCGGTGCCTTCGCCGTTGTCGGCCGGGTCGATTCTGGGGAAGATGCTCTTGCCCCGTTTTATGGTGGTCCCCACCAGCGACTGCCCGGGCTGCAAAGCCTCGGCCAGCGGGCGATCGTCAACCGGATCGAGGCCCAGCTGCTCGCGGATGCGGCGCGATGCGGCCGGCATGGCCGGGCGGATCAGAAGCGAGATCTGCCGGATCGCCTCGCACACTGTGTGCAGCACGGTGGCCAGCCGGTCCCGCTGCTCGGGCTGCTTGGCCAGCGCCCACGGGGTGGTGTCGTCGATGTAGTGGTTGGTGGCCCGCACGAACTCGAACACGCCGGACAGTGCGCCCGCCATATCCAGGCTGCGCACCCCCTCGGCCAGGCGCCGCCCGGCCTCCACAGCCGCCCTGCGCAGGTTGATCTCGCCCTCGGTGTCCTCGCCCGGCTTGGGTACGACGGCGTCGAAGTAATTGGTGGTCATGGCGAGCGAGCGGCTGACCAGGTTGCCAAGATCGTTGGCCAGGTCGGCGTTGTACCGCGCGACCATCGCCTCCCAGGAAAACGATGCATCGTGCCCGAAGGTGCCTTCCCGCAGGAAATGGTAGCGGTAGCCATCGGATCCGAAGGTGTCCAGCAAGGCGTGCGGAGAGATCCCGGTCAGGTTCGTCTTGGACATCTTTTTGCCGCCCACGGTCAAAAAGCCGTGCGCGAACACCGTCTTGGGAAGCTCGAGACCCGCGGCCATCAGTACCGCCGGCCAGATGATGGCGTGCTGGCGCAGGATGTCCTTGCCGATCAGGTGTATGTCGGCCGGCCAGGTGCGAGCGAAGCGCTGCGGGTCTGCGAGGTAGCCGGCTGCGGTCGTGTAGTTCTGCAGCGCATCGATCCATACGTACATGACGTGCTTGGGATCCCACGGGATCGGCACTCCCCAGGAAAACGAGGTACGCGAGATGGACAGGTCCTGCAGCCCGCCCTTCACAAAGCGCTTCACCTCGGAGAGCCGGATGTCGGGCTGGACGAACTCCGGATGTTTCTCGTACAGCTCCACAAGGCGGTCCGCGTAGGCGCTTAGCCGAAAGAAGTAGTTCTCCTCCTCCAGCCACTGCACGGGGCGCTCGTGGACCGGGCACAGGTCGTCGGTGATCTCCCCCGCCTGGTAGAAGGCCTCGCAGGCGACGCAGTAGGGGCCCCGGTAGGTATCCAGGTAGATGTCCCCCTGGTCGTAGAGGCGCTTGACCAGCTCCTGCACGGGTCCGGTGTGGCGCGCCTCGGTGGTGCGAATAAAGTCGTCGTAGGAGATCTCCAGCTCGCCCCAGACCTGCTTCCAGCGCGGGATCATTGCGTCGCACCAGGCCTTGGGGTCGACGTTGTTGGCCTCCGCCGCCTGAGCGATCTTCTGGCCGTGCTCGTCGGTGCCGGTGAGGAAAAATACCTCCTCACCCGCCAGCCGGTAATAGCGCGCCACGAAATCTGCGGCCACCGTTGTGTAGGCGTGCCCTATGTGGGGAACGTCGTTTACGTAGTAGATGGGGGTTGTTATGTAGAAGATGTTGTCAGCTCCGTCCAGGCCCGCGTTTGAATTGGTCTCTATTGCCTTGTCTCTTTCTGTTAGTCTGGTATTGTCCTATCTCTACAAAAGTTGCTACTATTTCCCACCTTAGTGGCAAAACAGGAGGTGTTAATCGTAAAGTGCGGATACTATCGTCTGGTATGAAAAACACAGGCATGAGTCGAAAGCTGGATGTGCTCGGGCGCATCGTCATACCCGCAGAGATTCGCCGGTCTCTCGACCTCAAAGAGGGTGGAGTGCTGGACATCTCGCTTGAGGAAGATCGGATTGTCCTTACCCCGCGACAGGATTCCTGCGTATTTTGCGGCTCTACTGAAGAGCTCAAGGAATACGGCGGTCGGATGGTGTGCTCCTCTTGCTTTGCTGGTTTGAGCAAGGCCGCCTCGGCTTAGCCTCCTTATCCCGGGTCACCGGGATTTGGAGATTGCTCCAGCAGACCATCGTAGACGGAGCGTCTGGGTGCGTCGAACCTGGCGGCTGCGGTAGCGGCGGCTTGAGACTTGCGGGTTCCACCCCGCTCAAGGTCTTGGGCGTACGCTATGGCGGCGTCGAGCCCGCCAGGTCTCGCCTCCCTCCCGGACACTACGAGCACGACTTCGCCGAGGAGGGGAGTTTCCAGCTGCTCCAGCACGGAATCGATCGTGCCTCTCACCACCTCCTCATGCATCTTCGTTAACTCACGGGCCACCGCCGCAAAACGGTTCCCCCACGCCTCACGCATCGCCGTCAACGTTTCACTTGCCCGTCTGGGCGACTCGAAGAACACCATCGTGCGCTCCTCGTCGGCCAGATCGCCCAGGCGGCGGCTCTTGGCCGTGGCCGCCTTCGGTAAGAAGCCCTCAAAGCAAAACCGCGCGGTAGGCAAACCCGACAGCACCAGCGCAGTCAGCACGGCCGAAGGTCCCGGGATCACCTCTACGTCGATGCCCGAGTCGATGCAGGCCCGGATGAGACGAAAGCCCGGGTCGGATACGCCGGGCATGCCTCCATCGGTTACCAGCGCCACGCGGGTGCCCTTGGCCATCTTGTCGGTCAGGTACGAGGTCTGCTTGCGTTCGTTGGCGTCGTGGTACGCGCTCAGGCGCGCCTGCACGCCGTAGTGGGTTAGCAGCTTGCGGGTCCGCCGGGTGTCCTCGGCGGCCACCAGATCCACCTCGCCCAGAATGCGCACCAGCCGGTAGCTGACGTCCTCCATGTTGCCGATCGGCGTGGCGCACACGTAGAGCTTGCCCTTCATGGATTTAGCCGCGGGGCCTTTTAACCAGCCGCGTCCCCGGGGTGATGCCGCGTCGAGCCGCCTCTCCGGCATCCATCTCGATTATCCAGCGCGCCCGCAATACCAATGGGCCGATCCGCCAGGGCTGGAGCGTTTTGGTCTTGAGCACCGTGCCGTTGGAGGCCAAGTACACGGTGTCGATGGGGAAGGTCATACCCAAAGTGTGCACCTGGCGCGTCCGCAGCAGCAATCCCCGGCCCGCCCCGACCGCGGGTGCATCCAGCAGGCCGTGGCTTCGCTCCAGGAAGCCTTTGGCCTCCCACACATCGATGGCAACCCAGGGCCGAGCCGGGTCGACCATCTGCAGACCATGCCTGTTATCGGCTTCGCTGATCAACCTCACCCGCCGTGACCGCTTGAAGTGCCTTGCGCCCTAAAGACCCCTGCGGCCTTGAGCGACCCCCGGCCCGGGCTCCTATACTGACCCGAACCCTATGGATGCTAGCGCCCCAGCCATCGAGTTGCCCGCCCTTGTCTGAGGAGGTGCCGCGCGCCTCGGGGCCGGCGACCGGGGACCGGCCGGCCGGTAAGTCCAGCCGGCGGCGCGTCCGCATCGCCTTGTTGCTGATCCTGCTGCTGGCCTCTGCGGTGCGCCTGGTGCGCCTCGACGAGCCCGATCCTCTGGTGTTCGACGAGACCTACTACGCCAAGGACGCCTGTATCTACCTCGATTATCCGGCCGAGGAGTGCGAGCTGGACCAGGCGGGGGAGCAGTCCTACGTGCACCCCCCGCTGGGCAAATGGATCATCTCGGTCGGGATCCAGGCCTTCGGGTTCACGCCGGTCGGCTGGCGGGTGATGGCAGCGCTGTTCGGCGTGGGGCTGGTGCTGCTGGTGTGGCGTTTGACCGAGAGCCTGTTCGATACCTCGACGGCGCTGCTGGCCAGCCTGCTGGTGGCCGCGGACTTCCTGTTGATCGTGCAAAGCCGCATAGCCATGCTGGACATATTCCTGGTTTTCTTCGTCGTGCTGGGCTACTGGTTCGTCGCTTTGGACCGGCAAAACGTCCTGGCGGTGCGCGCTCAGGTGATCTCGGACGGCTCAGGCGAAGAGCCTTCCAGGGGGCGGACCATGCGCATCGCTGCGGGAGCGGCGTTCGGGCTGGCTCTGGCGGTGAAGTGGTCGGCGGTCTACCCTATGGCAGCGGCCGGGCTGTTCACTCTTGCCTGGTCCTTTGGTCTGCTTAGGCTTCGCCGTTCGACCGCTGCGGGTAAGGCTCCCCGGAGCCTGCGCAGGGCCCATCTAAAGGAGGTGGCCATCCTGGCGCTGGCCTTCGGGCTGGTGCCGCTGAGCGTGTACGTGGGGTCCTACGTGGATTACTTCGGTCAGCGACTCGGCGCCGACTGCGCTTTTGTGGCGCCGGGGGCCGACTCCGGCCGGATCCTGTCCGGCGGCAGCCTGGGCTTGGAGGAAGCTCAGTGCGTCGAGGGCGTAGGCGGATCCGTCCTCGCCTTCGTGGACCTGCACGACCGGGTGGCCGACTACCACCTGACCCTGGACGCCACCCACCCGTACCAGTCGCAAGCCTGGACATGGCCCCTGGTGCTTCGGCCGGTCGCCTACCACTGGGACTCGGTCCAGGTTGAGCCGGAGGACACCCAGGTGCGGCACATCGTGGCGATGGGTAACCCGCTGGTGTGGATAGGATCACTGGTTGCGGGACTCTGGCTAATTTGGCGCAGCCGGCGTAGATGGACGCCGGAGTCGGTCGTCGCCGGCGCCTGGGCGGTGCAGTACCTGCCCTGGCTGCTGGTGGCCAGACCGCTGTTTTTGTTCTACATGGCGCCGGCGGTGCCGTTCATGATGATCGGACTGGCCGCGGGGCTGAACACTTTGCGCCGAAAGGGCAGGACGGCCAACCGGCTGGTGTGGCTGTACCTGGTGGTGGGTGTAGGCATCATGCTGGCGCTGTTCTACCCGGTGCTCACGGCCGTGGAGATGCCCTACGACATATGGCGGCGATTGATGTGGATAGGCAACTTCGACTGCGGAGAGCTAACGTGCGGGTGGATTTAGCGACCTCCGGTAGGGACCCCGTGGCCCCAGGACCCACCTGAACGCCGATCGACTGCGTTGCTCGATCGCACCGAGGGCCTCCGGCTATCGCCACTCCTCGCGCCTGGCGCTCGACGCCCAGGAGTGCCCTGGATGCGACGCTGCCCCTACCGGAGGTCGCTCGCTTTACTGAGGACCCCTGAACGCCGATCGACTGCGTTGTTCATTTCACTTCTCTAGGTCGGCGGCGGTTAGCTGCGCTGAGTAGGGGCCCTTGCCGGTGGCGACTGCTGCGCCGCACCTGGACGCTATGCGGATCGCCTCGGCGGGACCGTGGCCGGCGCCCAGGGCGTAGGTGAGCCCGGCGGCGAAGCTGTCCCCGCAGCCGTAGGAGTCCACCGGCGGACCGGGCAGGGGCTCGGGCGTGTACGCACAAAAGTCGTTGCCGGGGGTGCAGTACCAGCCCCCGGAGGCTCCGGAGGTTCGCACTACCAGGCCCGGGGCGGGGTCCAGGTCCCCCTCGGCGTAGGCCTCGGAGGGATCGACGCAGCTGCCCACCAAGGCGTCGAGGTACACCCCCGCCTCGGTCAGCAACGGCAGGACCCGAGAGGTGGCCACCAGCACCTTGGCTTTGCGGGCCTTGCGGACCACCTCGGCGTCCCCGGCGGTCAGGTAGACGGCATCGACGTGCGCTAGCTGGTCGTAGGGCAGCGCATCGGTGCTGTCCGGAGACAGGCGGGTGCCCAGCACGGTAATGGTTCGCTCGGCCGAGCTGTCCAGGTGGGTAATGGCCCTTCTTTGCGGCTCCGGCTTCACGGCGGCGTGGACGTCCAGGCCCATCTCGCTCATTCTCCGCTGGGCCTGGTCACCCAGGTCGTCGTTGCCCACGGCCGTGAGGAAGGTGGCCCAGCCGGCCAGTTTGGCCAGCTGGACCGCAGCTACCGTGCCGCCGCCGGCAGGGTCGCTCCAGAACTCGGTGGCGTGGATGATCTCCCCCGCCTGGGGCAGGTGGGGAACTCTAAGGAAGTCGAGCCACTCGACATGGCCCACGACGGCTGCTTTCATCTGCAGCCCAGGCTAGTGCAACCGCGGACCGCGGTGTTTGCACGCCGCAGGTTGCGGGAAGATTTTTCAGCACTGTGCGGCAAGGTTCCGTATCCTTGCCGGTACCCGCGGCGTTGACGCTGGGTATTGTCTGAAGGGAATTGCTGATGGCCAAATCGACCGATTGGAACCGGGCGATTATCGAAGAGTTCCGCATCCACGGCGGCATGGTGGGCGGAATGTTCGAGGACACCCCCTTGGTGCTGCTAACCACCACCGGGGCAAAGAGCGGAAAGACGCGCACCACCCCCCTGGTATACCTGCCGGATGGGGACCGGATAATCGTCTTCGCGTCCAAGGGCGGCTCTCCTACCCACCCGTCCTGGTATCACAACCTGCAGGCCAACCCGCAAGCCACGGTCGAGGTGGGAACCGACCAGTTCGACGTCACTGCGGTTGAGCTGCAGGGAGAAGAGCGGGACGGCCTCTATTCCAAGCATGCCGAGCAGCACCCTCAGTTCGCCGAGTACCAAGCGACCACCAGTCGCACCATCCCGGTGATAGCGCTCGAGCGGGACGCCTAACAGGTTTTATTCAGTTGGTTTGCCTCTTGGTATCTGCGCGCGGTTAGATACCACAAACCTCGGCTTTTTTGTCGATCTTCGACGGTCGCACGTCGATATGGGCGCCAGTACGGGCTCGGACCGGATTGGTCGCCGCCGGGTAAGTGGGTGCGCAAACTAGGGGGGATGCTAGCCGCATGAGTCAACCATTCATTTTATCGCTCACCATCTTTGTGCTGGCGGTCTACGTGGGGTTCGAGATCATCACCAAGGTGCCCCCGACACTGCACACGCCGCTGATGTCCGGAGCCAACGCCATCTCGGGAATCACGATCGTCGGTGCACTTTTGTCCGCCGGGCTGGGTTTCAGCCCGCTGACCACCGCCTTGGGATTGATGGCCCTCATCTTCGCCACCATCAACGTGGTAGGCGGCTTCATGGTGACCCACCGCATGCTCGGCATGTTCCAGAAGAAGGGTTAGGTAAATGGACACGCAGACCATTATCAATGCGGCGTACCTGCTGGCCGCGGTCCTGTTCATTACCGGACTCAAGGGACTGACCAAGCCCAAGACCGCGGTGCGCGGCAACAAGATCGGCAGCACCGGCATGCTCGTGGCGGTGGTGGTCACGTTGTTCGACCAGCAGATCCTCAGCTACGGGATGATCCTGGTCGGCCTGGTCGTCGGCGGGGCCATCGGGGCCGTTTTGGCCATCAAGATCCAGATGACCGGCATGCCTCAGATGGTGGCCATCTTCAACGGCTTCGGAGGCATCGCCTCGGCGCTCGTCGCCGGGGCTGCGTTGCTGGAGGTTTCCGGCGGCCCGGGCGAGGTCCCCGGCGCGCAGTTTCTTATAGCTTCGGGCATTTCCGGCTTGATTGGATCGCTCACCTTTACCGGCAGCTTCATCGCCTTCGGCAAGCTGCAGGGCATCGTGACCACCGACTCGGTTCTGCTGCCGGGCAGGCATGTGCTCAATGTGTTGCTGGGCATCGTGGCCATAGGCGCCATCATCATGCTGGTCACCGACCCCACTGCTTTCGCGGTGCCGTATCTGGCGATCTGCCTGCTGGCGTTTGTCCTGGGTGTGCTGCTTACGATTCCCATCGGCGGAGCGGACATGCCTGTGGTCATTTCCCTGCTCAACTCTTACTCGGGTCTGGCTGCGGCGGCTACCGGCTTCGTCTTGTCCAACAACGGGCTGATCATCGCCGGTTCCCTGGTCGGCGCTGCCGGCATCATCCTTACGCAGATCATGTGCAAGGCCATGAACCGCTCCCTGCTCAATGTGCTGATCGGCGGCTTCGGCGGCGAGGCGGGCGGCGCCGGCAGCAGCGCCGACGACGTGTACGGGGGCAAGGTGACCACCTCCTCTCCGGAGGAGATCGCCATGGTGCTCGAGGACGCCCAGCGGGTGGTGTTCGTGCCCGGCTACGGCATGGCGGTCGCTCAGGCCCAGCACGGCGTCAAGCAGCTGGCCAACGTGCTGGAGAAGCAGGGCACCGACGTGCTTTACGCGATCCACCCGGTTGCCGGTCGTATGCCCGGGCACATGAACGTGCTGCTGGCCGAGGCCGATGTGCCTTACGACCAGCTGATCGACATGGAAGAAATCAACCCGATGTTCGCCGAGACCGATGTGGCGATCGTCATCGGAGCCAATGACGTGGTCAACCCGGTGGCCAAAACCGACCCCAAGAGCCCGATCGCCGGGATGCCCATCTTGGACGTCGACGACGCCCGGACCGTGGTGGTAATCAAGCGCAGCTTGAGCCCCGGTTTTGCCGGCATTCCCAACCCGCTGTTTGCTGCGGACAACACGCTCATGCTCTTTGCCGACGCCAAGGCCGGTATCCAGGACATGGTTACTGCGCTCAAGGAAACCATCGACGCATAAAAGCTGACAGCTGCCGGGTCCGTGATGGACCCGGCGGTTGTTGACAAGGGCGGGGTTCGGCCCTATTGATATGTAGTGCGAATTGGATTAATGGCACCACCCTGGGTAACTGTGCCGCCGCGCGCCTACGGCGGCACCGAGGCGGTTATCGACCGTCTGGCCCGAGGCTTCCAGGCAGCCGGTCACGACGTGCTGTTGTGGACCACCGGCGACTCCACCTGTCCGGTCTCCCGGGATTACGTGCTGCCCCACGCGGCGTTCGGGCGTATGGGGATTGCGTCGATTGAGCTGCGGCACCTCATTCGGGGATACGAGGCGCTGCGCAGCTGGGGCGCCGACGTTGTGCACGACCACACGCTGATCGGGCCCGTCTACGCAAGCCGGTTCCCCGGTTTGGTGGTGGCCACCACCAACCACGGGCCGTTCAACGAGGACCTGATGGATCTGTACAAGGCGGTGTCGGCGGACACGGCCGTCATCTCCATAAGCAACCACCAGGCCTCCACCGCCGTCGACGTGCCGATCGCCGCAGTCATTCATCACGGGCTGGACCTGGAGGCGTTTCCGGTGGGGGACGGCAGCGGTGACGAGCATGGCGAGTACTTTTTGTTCCTGGGGCGGATGGTCCCTGAGAAAGGGGTGCGCCGGGCCGCGGTGGCGGCAAAGAAGGCCGGTGTGCGGCTTCTGATAGCGGCCAAGATGCAAGATCCCTGGGAATACCAGTTCTTTACCGAGCAGGTCGAGCCGCTGCTTAGCGACCAAGTCGTCTTTTTGGGCGAGGTGGGCCCGACCGAGCGCATAAGTTTGCTCCAGGGCGCCAAAGGTTTGCTGAACCCGATTCGATGGGACGAGCCGTTCGGTCTGGTGATGATCGAGGCGCTGGCCTGTGCAACGCCCGTGCTGGCGTTTTGCCAGGGCTCGGCCCCGGAAATCATAGATCACGGGGTCACCGGGTTTCTGTCCGATAGCACGCCGGAGCTGGCCGAGCAGATACCGCTGGTTGCAACGCTGGACCGCTCCAGCTGCCGCAAGGCTGCAGAGACTAGGTTTGGGACGGAGCGCATGGTTGCCGACCACCTGGAGCTATTCGAGCGACTGCTAGCCTCTCCGCCCGGCTCATGAGCGAGCAGTTGGGCCGCAACAGCGCCGTTCCGGTGCCGGCGGTCGGGCGCGGTGACGGGGACGTGACCCTGGTTGAAGGGCAGACCTTTTGCCTGTCGACGCGCTCTGGGGACATGTTCCCCGACCTGCCTCAAGGCCTGTTCGTTCTGGACACCCGGATCCTGTCCAAGTTTGAGATGCGGTTGAACGGCCACCGGGTCGAGACCCTGGCGGTCTCGGTCGAGGACCCGTTTGCGGCCACCTACGTCTGTCGCGGCCTACCCGCCGCCGGAGCCGCCGACTCCAATCTGGTCGTAATGCGCTACAGGCACATCGGCAACGGAATGCGAGAGCGCGTGGTGGTCACCAACCACGCCCAGAGCCCCCTGCCGGTATCTGTGGAGCTACGCTGCGACGCCGACTTCGCCGACCTGTTCGAGGTCAAAGAGGAGCGCGTACGGCTGCGGGGACGCTACAGCCAGGAGGCGGAGGCCCAGGCTCTGATTTTCGAGCATCGCAATCTGCAGGGTCACACCAGGCAGGTCAAGGTGGAGTTCTCCGAAACCGGAGTGCTGGAGCCGACCTGCGCCACCTTCGAAAGCGTAATTGCCCCCAAGAGCTCGTGGGAGATTTGCGTTGAGGTCACCGTGGCTCTGGACAACAGCAAGATCGAGCCGCTGTTTAAGTGCGGGCAGTCCGACGAAGCGGGCCTCCCCGGGCGTCGTCTGGCCACCTGGAGGGCCCGTCTGCCCACTGTCCAAACCGACAACCCCGCCTTGAGCGCGGCCGTGGCCACGTCGGGCGAGGATCTGGGGGCGCTGAGGATCTTCGATCCCGAGTACCCCGACGTCCCGATCCTGGCGGCGGGCGCGCCGTGGTTCATGACGGTCTTCGGTCGCGACTCGTTGCTGACCGGGTGGATGACCCTGCCGGCCGATCCTTCCCTGGCGCGGGGTGTGTTGGAGACGCTGGCGCGCTTTCAAGGAGCCAAGGTGGACCCCGACACCGAGGAGGAGCCGGGAAAGATCCTTCACGAGATGCGCTTCGGCGGCGCCGGTGGTCTGGCTTTGGGCGGGGGCGATATCTACTACGGCTCAATCGACGCCACGGCACTGTTTGTGATGTTGCTGGGCGAGGCCCGGCGGTGGGGTGCCGACGATGAGTGGATCAAGCGTCTCCTGCCCCACGCCGATCGGGCCCTGGAGTGGATCGAGGACTACGGCGACCGGGACGGTGACGGTTACGTCGAGTATCTGAAGCAGTCTCCCGACGGGCTGACCAACCAGGGATGGAAGGACTCTTGGGACGGGATCCGCTTTGCCGGCGGAGCGCTGGCCGAACCCCCGATCGCCCTGTGCGAGGTGCAGGGCTACGTCTACTCCGCTTACGTGGCCCGCGCCCACTTCGCCGAGGAGGCCGGTGACTTGCAACTGTGCGAGCACTACCGCTTAAAGGCCGCAGAGCTGCGCCGTCGCTTTAACGAGGACTTTTGGATGCCCGAGCAGAAAACCTACGCCCTGGGGCTCGATGCCGATAAGCGTCAGATCGATGCAGTGGCCTCCAATGTCGGCCACTGCCTGTGGACGGGGATCGTCGACCCCGAACGAGCCGGCATCGTCGCGGATCGGTTGATGGCGGAGGATATGTTCACCGGGTGGGGGGTGCGGACGCTCGCCTCCAGCATGGCCGCCTACAACCCGGTGAGCTACCACAACGGCTCGGTATGGCCCCACGACAACGCACTGTGCGCGGCCGGCCTGGCCAGGTACGGGCTTATCGATGCCGCCCACCGCATCATCGACGGCCAAATCCAGGCCTCGTTGCTGGACAACGGGCGGATCCCCGAGCTTTTTGCCGGATTCTCCCGCACCGAGGTGCCGGTGCCCGCCGCCTATCCGGCTTCCTGCTCGCCGCAAGCCTGGGGCGCCTCAGCTCCGATTTCCTGGCTGCGCACGTTGCTGCGGTTGGATCCGTGGTTGAGCCGGCAGAGCCTATGGGTGGCGCCCAGCCTGCCCGCCTCGATGCGCAGGTTGAAGGTCGAGGGCATACAGGTGGGGGATC
>JAHWKV010000089.1 GCA_019347725.1 Actinomycetota bacterium | reverse complement strand
ATGGTGGCCGTACCGATGGTTGCGACGTACTGGTAAATGCTCTCGGAAACAGCTGTGGACAGCAGATATGCGGCCAGTCCACCTGCGGCGCCGAGGGTTACGCCGGTAACCACCTTCAACTCGGGCATGAAGACTGCCTTGATGAAGAAGCTGGCGACTACGCCTAGGGCCACTGCAACGAGAATCTCCATTGAAACCTCCATGTCGGTCGGGTCCTTCCCGACCTCTCACGGGGTTAGACGCTGCTTGGCCTCAACCGGTTACAGCCCCCGCCGGAGTCAGCTCCACGCGCTTGCGGTGGTGGCGGCCCTTAACCAGGATTGCGGCGCCGGCAACGCCGGCCAGCAGCAGTGCTCCGCCGGCCGCCACACCCGGGTGCTCGCCCAACCGGCGACTGGCCGCCCTAAGCGCAGCGGTGCGGTGCAGCCGCTCCAGGGTCGTCTCGATTATGGCGGCCTGCAGCCACTGGGGAGGCGCCACGTCGTAGGCGGACAGGGCGCCCATCTCAAGACCGAGCTCCCGGTATTGCTTCAATCGAGTACGGCACTCCTCGCACCCCTGCAGGTGCTCCATCACCGCCGTCTCGTAAGTCTGTTCGTCAAACGCCGGGAGGTACTCCCGAATCTCGTTACAATCCATCAGCCGACACCTGTCCTTTGACCTTAAGCGCGCTCTGCATGCTCGTCGTAGAGCAAACTCCGCAATTTCTTCCGTGCCCTAAACAGCCGGACGCGGGCCGCGCCCTCGGTTACCTGAAGCTGTTCGGCGATCTCCTCGAATTCCAACCCATAAATGTCCTTCATCACCACCACCGCACGATGGTCCTCAGGCAGAGCCAAAATCGCATCCTGCAGGCGTTGCCTAAGCGAGCTGCGCTGCGCGCTCACCGCGGGATCATCGCCCTCCGGTCCGGGCAAGAGCTCCCAGCCCTGCTGGTCCATAGCCACTTCGGTGCGCCTCTTGGACTTGCGGCGCATAGAGGTGATTGCCACGTTGGTCGTCACCCGGTACAGCCAGGTCGAGAATTTGGCCTCGCCCCGGAACTGGCGAATGACTCGAAGAAGCTTGATGTAGGTTTCCTGCGCCGCCTCCGCCGCGTCGTCGGGATTGCCCGTGATGCGAAGCGACACCGTGTACACCGACGCATTCGTCAAGCGAATCAGCTCCTCAAACGCGGCCTCATCGCCCTGCTGGCAGGCTTCGATGACTTCGGCCGGAACCTCGGTTACCAAGACATCAACGTAACTAGGACGCGTAAATCGCGAGAAACGTTACCGCAACGCAAAGACAGCCCTCTGGGGGGCTGTCTTTGCTGCAATCGGGACGTCATGGCCGGCGCCTACCGCGTCTCCTTATGGGGAGTGTGGGTGCGGCACCAGCGGCAGTACTTGCGTAGCTCCAACCGCTGGGTCTGCTTCTGACGGTTCTTGGTGGTTATGTAGTTTCGACGCTTGCACTCCCCGCACGCCATCGTCACGTGAGGTCGCTTATCGGTAGCGGACATCGGACTACTTGATGATCTTGGTGACCTGGCCCGCTCCCACGGTCCTGCCACCTTCACGGATAGCGAACTGCAGGCCCTGGTCCATGGCTATGGGCTGGATGAGGGTCACCTTCATCGTCGTGTTGTCTCCCGGCATGACCATTTCCACGCCTTCGGGCAACTCGACAGAGCCGGTCACATCGGTGGTGCGGAAGTAGAACTGCGGCCGGTAGTTGTTGAAGAACGGGGTGTGCCGCCCGCCTTCATCCTTGCCCAGCACGTAGACCTGGCCCTCAAACTCGGTGTGCGGAGTAATGCTGCCGGGAGCAGCCAGAACCTGGCCGCGCTCCACATCGTCACGTCCGATACCCCGCAGCAGCACACCGACGTTGTCGCCGGCCTGCCCGGAGTCCAGCAGCTTGCGGAACATCTCCACACCGGTACATACGGTGGACTTCACCTTTTCCTGGATCCCGACGATCTCGATCGTCTCGCCGACCTTGACCTGGCCACGCTCTACTCGCCCGGTCACCACGGTTCCGCGACCGGTAATCGAGAAGACGTCCTCGATAGGCATGAGGAACGGCTTGTCAACGTCGCGTTCGGGGGCCGGAACGTTGGCGTCCACGGCGTCCATGAGCTCCATGATCCCCTCTTGGGCTTCAGCGTCGCCGTCAAGCGCCTTGAGGGCCGACACGCGGACCACCGGAAGATCGTCGCCCGGGAAGTCGTAGGAGCTGAGCAGCTCGCGGACCTCGAGCTCGACCAGATCGAGAATCTCGGGGTCGTCCACCATGTCCACCTTGTTCATGGCCACGACGATGTACGGCACGCCGACCTGACGGGCGAGCAGCACGTGCTCACGGGTCTGGGGCATAGGTCCATCAGCGGCGGATACCACCAGGATCGCCCCGTCCATCTGGGCCGCGCCGGTGATCATGTTCTTGATGTAGTCGGCGTGGCCCGGGCAGTCCACGTGGGCGTAGTGACGGTTGGTGGTCTCGTACTCCACGTGGGCAATCGTGATGGTGATGCCACGGGCCTTCTCCTCCGGCGCCTTGTCGATCATGTCGAACGCCTTGAAGAAGTTACCGAAACCCTTCTCCGTCAGCGTCTTGGTGATTGCGGCCGTGAGGGTCGTCTTTCCATGGTCGATGTGACCGATGGTTCCAATATTCAGATGCGGCTTATTCCGCTCAAACTTTGCCTTTGCCATTCCTGACTTCCCTCCCGGCTACCTCTTTAGCCAAACTTTCTCTGTCTCGTTATCCACGCAAGTTTATTGCTACGCGTGCTGCTTACAAGCGTCTTGTCGACGGCGCTGCACGAGCGCCGGCCTCTCAGCTAGTAGCGGCGGGCGGAATCGAACCGCCGACACAGCGATTATGAGCCGCTTGCTCTGCCTCTGAGCTACGCCGCCAAGAATGCTACCAAGTTACCCCTTTCAGAGCCCCCTCGCGGAATCGAACCGCGGACCTACGCCTTACCATGGCGGCGCTCTACCGACTGAGCTAAGGGGGCCTGCACCCTTTGATGAACCTTTTAGGTGAGCCGTCCGGCCCGGCGCCCGCGGCGACCGGGCGCTAGCCCAACCCCCAGTGTATGACCCTTCGGGCGCGCTGTCGCAGGCCCAAAGATCTCCAATGTATCCCGCGACGTAACGCTCAAGTATAGAAGAAGGATTTTAGAGTCTGTCCGAGACTCCCGAAGAAGGCTTCTACTCTCGCTTCGTCACGCCTCGAAACCCTTGGAGGCCCGAAAGACCAGGCACCCGCCCAATCCGTCCGGATCGGCCAGCGCCAGCACCTGGCGCAGCTCCTCATCCAGGTCGGCAGCCTCCTCATGGCGCCCGAGAGCGGCCGATTGTTTGACCCGGTCGGTCAGATTCTCCACCACGACCGGCAGGCCGAGGGAGACGAGCCAAAAGCGCTGCAGGGCCAGCAACTCCATGTCGAAACCCGCTCCCTGCGCAGCCGACCAGAGCGCGGAGAAGTCCACGTCGGCGGTGATGTCCTTGGCGCCGGCGTCCTCCAGGAGATCGCAGCTCAGCCGGCGCGGGCCGTACGTGGTAATCGTGCCTTGGGGTCCCCGGCGCCAGATGTCGGGCTGCTCGTCGCCGTAGTCGATCACCAGAAGATAGCCTCTGTCGATCGCCCGGGCAGCGCCCCGGCACCAATCGACTATGTCCGGGCAGACCTCGAAGCGGTCGCCGGGCTCCAGGTACTCAGCCGCCTCGAGCACGGATTGGTCGACCAACCCGGGGCCGGGCGGCCTAAGCACGGTGCGCAGCCGGTCGCCGGCAATGTCGACACACACCTCCCGCACCCCGTCGAAGGTCTGCTCCAGGAGGTGGACGGGGAAGTTGTCCAGCACCTCGTTGGCCAGTACGCACCCCTCCACCGGCAGGCCCTCCAAACAGGTGGCCCACTCGGCGTACCGGGCCGCGGGGCCGAGAGCTTCCTGCTGCATTTGCTTGACCGTCTCGAAGCGCTCTATAAAGCACCAGCGCAAGGCGCCGCCCATCTCCCCGGCGTAGGCAAATGCCTGCTTGGCGAGCTCGGCAAGGCCCGCTCCGGCCTCTACCACTGTGAACAGCGAGGGCCGGCCCAACGCATCCCACATGCGCTGCAACTCCACGGTCACGAAGCGGCCGAACCAGGGGCCGGCCGTCGCAGAGGTCTGGTAGTGACTACCCTTGCCCGGGACCCGGCTGCAGTAGTAGCCGTGGGCTGGGTCGTAAAGGGCCAGCTGCATGAACCGGTCGAACGTCAGCGGCCCCTCCGCCCGGATACGCCCTTGAATTTTCTGTAGCAGTGGGGTGGAGGGACCGGACGGCACCTAGATCACCCGGCTATTGCCCGCTCGGCCCTTCATCGGTCGGGCCTTGCTCGCCGTCGCCGTCGCCGTTGCCGTCTTCCGAGGGGGTCACCTCTCCTTCGATCTCTTCTTCGATCTCTTCCTCGGCGGGCTCTTCGCCTTCACAGCCTATTCCGGTGAACCGGTCACACGGCGGCCGGGGACTCCTGGGCTCAGCGGGCTGAGGACTGGGCTCGGGGCTCGGTTCCTCGCTCTGCGTGGGACTGGGCTCGGGCTCGGGCTCGGGCTCCGGCTCGGGTTCTGGGGCCGGAGCCGGGGCCGGAGCCGGTGGTGGAGCTGCCCGTGTGGGCACTACAGACGGCTCGGGCTCAGGACTGGGAGACGGGGATTCGGTCGGGAACGGGAACGCCAGGTCCACCGCTTCGGTCAGCGCCGCTGCGTCGGGCGACTCGGTTGACGCCGGATCCTCGTCCTCCGGCAGGAGCGCAAAGAACGCCAGGAACGGCGACATGGCGAGCAGGACCAACAGGCCCGACCACATGTAACGGGAAGCATCCCGTTTGCCCCTTAAGAAACCGCGGAACTGGCCTAAACGTGCGGGCATAATCTTTGCCAGACCTCTCTAGCTAGGGAAATTTTCCGGCCCAATGATGATGCCATAACCCGGGCACTTTCAGTTGGTGGTGGGAGGAGGATTCGAACCCCCGAAGCTTACGCAACCGGTTTACAGCCGGCTCCCTTTGGCCACTTAGGTATCCCACCTGGTTTGGGGACGGCGACCAACGGTTACCTATTTCCCCTGGTAAACGACGGCTCCGATGGAGCCCCGCAGGATTAGGATAAGGCCTATGTTGTTCAAAATCATAAAGAAGTACGTCTTGCTCAAACTGATCCGGCGGTTCATGCGCTGATGGCCAACCCTTCGTTTGACGTCGTCAGCGAGGTGGACCATCAGGAAGTGATCAACGCCCTGGACCAGGCGCGCCGGGAGGTCTCACAGCGGTTCGACTTCAAGAACACCGGCACGACCATCGAGCAAACCGACTCGGGAATCGAAGTGCGGGCCAACTCCGAAGGGCGCGTCGAAGCGGCAGTGGATGTGATCAAGGACAAGATGGTCAAGCGCAAGGTTTCGCTCAAGGCGCTGTCGATAGGCAAGATAGAACCGGCGGGCGGGGCCAACTACAAGCAGCACATCGATATAGTGCACGGCATCTCGGACGACAAGGCCCGCACCATCAACAAGTTCATCAAGTCACTGGGGCTGAAGGTCCAAAGCCAGATT
>JAHWKV010000088.1 GCA_019347725.1 Actinomycetota bacterium | reverse complement strand
GGTCAGCGTGCGCTACGAAGACGGCCGGCCCGTGGGTATCGAAAACATTTTGATCTCTGCACAGCACCAGCCCGAGATCGACATCGAAACCCTGCTTACGCCGGACTTGATGGAGTACGTGGTTAGGCCGATCGTGCCCGAGCCGCTGTGGTCGGACGACATGCGCTTCCTGGTCAACCCCACAGGGCGGTTCGAAATCGGCGGTCCCATGGGAGACACGGGGCTAACGGGCCGAAAGATAATTGTCGACACCTACGGCGGCATGTGCAGTCACGGCGGCGGAGCGTTTAGCGGAAAGGACCCCACCAAGGTCGACCGCGCCGCCGCCTACATGGCCCGCTACGTGGCCAAGAACCTGGTGGCGGCAGAGATTATGAAGCAGTGCGAGATTAGGATCGCCTACGCCATCGGCGTCGCGCATCCAGTTTCGATCAGCCTCGACGACCGGGGCACCAGCATGGTTAACCCCCAGAAGCTGGAGGACCTGGTATCGGAGTTTTTCGATTTTCGGCCCGCGGCCATCCTTAGGGACCTGGATCTTAGGCGTCCCATCTACAAGGCGGCCAGTTCTTACGGCCACTTCGGCCGCACGGACAAGGAGAACTTCACCTGGGAGAAGACCGACAAGGCCAACGAGCTGGCTAAGGCCGCAGCAGACCTCTAATACAAGCCCTACTCCCGTATCTAGCGCGGCCGCACCGGCCCGGTCCGGGTAAAGGAACCGCCGTGCTCGTGGGAGTAGTGGTTGACCTCGCGGTGTGGGGGCTGAACAAGGAGCTGACCTATCGTGTCCCCGACAAGATGGCGGATCACGTACGGGTCGGCACCTTGGTTCGTGTGCCTCTTAAGAATCGCCGCGTGCGGGGCTGGGTTGTGGGCGTGTATCCGGACGACACTGCCCAGGAGGGCATCAGTGACGTGGCTGCGCTCAGCGGCCGGGCGGCGGTGTTCGACGAGGCCTTGCTGCAGATGGCGCGAACGCTGGCCCGTCATTACGTGCAGCCACTGAGCTCCTTCCTTTCGTTGTTCACACCGGTAAGGCTGGGCCGTCGGGTGGCGGCTCGGCCGCCGGCAGAGTACCCGGCCCAACCGAAGCCGCCGGAGCTGTGGAGGTTGGGCCCGGGGGAGGACCCGGTCGAACGGTACGCCCAGATCGTTCAGGAGGATCTGGGCCGGAGGCTCGGCACCATCATTGCCGTTCCCGAGGTCCGGCAGGGCTCCAGGGTCCTGCACCGGCTGGCCGAGCGCTTTGAGGATCGGGTGGCGGTGGTGCACACGGGTGTTGACCCGAAGGCCCGATCCGAGGCGCTTTGGGACGTAGCCACCGGGGACCGGCTGGTCGTCCTGGGCGGCAGGGGCGCCATGTTTGCCCCGCCGCTTCCCACGGGCCACATAGTCCTGCATCAAGAGGATGACCCGTCCTACAAGCATCAGCAGGCGCCTTACTTCGACGCCCGGCGGGCCGCGCTGGAGCGGGCCGGCGCTACCGGGGCATCGGTTCTTTTGACCAGCGCCACTCCCAGCCTGGAGACTGAGTACGCGGCGGGTGATAGCTGGCGCCGCACCGAACCCGAGCGGCTGACCGAGCGCCGGATGTGGCCGGTGGTGGAGGTGGTCGACCCCCAGTACCGGGGCCTGCCGCAAAGGGCGATAGCGTGCCTGCTGGCCGCATACCGCCAGGGACAACGATCGGTCATCTTGTTGCCCAGGGTCCAGGCGACCGCGGCGGGGCCCGGGCCCGAGGAGCTGACGGTGCTTGTGGCCAAGGTCCTTCCCCGAGCCAAAGTAAGCCGCGCGGACCGCGCCGGTTTGAGTGCTGCGCCGGGTGGACTGAGCTCAGCGCTGCAAGCCGATGTGGTCATAGCCACGGAAGCAGGCTTGGCCGATGTGGCGCGCCCTGCGTTTGGGGCGGCCGTCGCTCTAGGGGTGGACGCCTACCTGCAGCGGCCCAAGGGTCGAGCGTCGCAAGAAGCGGCCCAGATGTTGTGGGCGCTGGCCGGCACGGTGTCGGGCCGCAAACCCAAGGGCCGGCTGGTCGTTGAGGTAACCAACTCGGGACATCACGTTATCGAGGCGTTGATAAGGGGCGATTACCGGTACTTCGTAGCTCACGAGCTGCAGCAGCGGCAGGATGAGATGGCGCCTCCGTTTACCAGCCTGGTGAGGTTGCAGACGGCAGCCGACCCTCCCGCCGAAATGGTTGAGAAGCTGCGGAGTCTGCCGGGCACCAGAGTGTTGGGACCGGCGCCGGGCGGAAGCCTGGGCGCGGAGATCCTGCTAAAGGTGCAGGACCAAAGGATTATCGTCGACGACTTGGGTAGCATTGTTTCAGCAGCAGGACGAAGGATTTTGGTCGAGGTCGACCCAAGGGATTGGTGAGTCATGGCGGTTTTTCCGATACGTCAGTTTGGTGATCCGGTCCTTAGGACGCGCGCTTCGGAGGTTCCCGAAGTGGATCGAGCGGCCAGGCGCCTGATGAAGTCCATGGCCCAAACCATGGAGCAGGCTCCCGGCATCGGACTTGCGGCAACCCAGGTGGGCGTGCTCAAGCGCATCATCGTTTGGGAGTGGGAGGAAGAACAAGGTCAGCTGGCCAACCCCGTGATACTCGATCGCGAGGGCGAGGTCGAGGGTGAGGAAGGATGTCTGTCCCTGCCCGGTCTGCTCTATCCGGTCGTAAGGTCTCAGTGGGTCGTCGTCGAGGGAATCAATGCCGGCGGCGAGCGGGTCAGGCTTGAGGCCGAAGACATGCGGGCGCGCATCTTGCAGCATGAAATCGATCACCTCGACGGCGTGCTGTTCATCGACCACCTTTCCGAGGATCTCCGGCGCGAGGCGATGAGCAAGCTGCGGAACATGGAGGCCGCAGAAGAGGTTCCCGCAGGCTTTTGACTCCGGCAGAGGCCCGTCCAAACGGCAAGAGGATCGTATTCTTCGGCAGCCCGCAGATTGCCGTTAAGTCCCTGAACGCGTTGATCGACTCCCGCCATCACGTTGTCGGCGCGGTCACCGGGCCCGACCGCCCGGCCGGGCGTGGCATGCAGTTGCAGCCGTCGAGCGTGAAGGCAGCTGCGCTCGAGCGGGGCATCGAAGTCCTGCAACCGGCAACGTTGCGATCGTCTGAGGCCCAAACGGCCCTGGCCGGGATGCGGGCGGACATTTTCGCAGTAGTCGCCTACGGCTTGATACTGCCTGTCGAGGTGCTCAACATCCCTCCCTTGGGCTGCATCAACGTGCACTTTTCGCTCTTGCCCCGGCATCGCGGCGCTGCTCCGGTGCAGTGGGCCATCATCGAGGGCGACGCTGAGACCGGTGTGAGCATTATGCGAATGGATCCGGGGCTTGATACCGGTCCCGTGCTGAAAACGGTGGCCGTGCCTATCGGGGACGAAGAGACGGCGGGCGAGCTTGCCGGGCGCCTCTCGGAGATCGGCGCCGGGGCGCTGGTGGAGGTGGTCGACGATCTGGAAAGCCTGGAGGCGATAGACCAGCCGGAGGATGGCGCCACCTATGCCTCCAAGCTGACCAACCGGGATGCCGAGATCGACTGGTCGCAGCCCGCCGTACGCATCAAGAACCTTATCCGGGCGCTCAACCCCCGGCCGGGCGCATGGACAAAGTTGGAGGGCCGTCGCCTGAAGGTCCTGCGCGCCCGGGTTACCGATCGATCAGCGCAGGAGGCACCCGGAAGCCTGGTAGCGGACAAGTCCGCGGTAGAGGTCAGCACCGCAACCAACCTCATCGAGCTCCAAGAGGTTCAGCCGGAAGGGAAGGATCGCATGCCGGCGGTCGATTTCTTCCGCGGGCGGCGCTTGAGCCGCGGGCGTTTCGGTTAGCACTTATTGGAGGCGAGCGCCGGGTCGGTAGGGTTCACTGCCGTTAAGGGCGGGTAAGGAAGGTATAGAGATACGAATCCCTATGCTAAGGAGGGCGACATGACCCAAACCGCCCATGAGACTCATTTCGAGCGCAGGAACCTGGTGGCAACCTTCCAGGGCCTCTCGAAGGCCAGAGAGGCAGCCCGTGAGCTAAGCGGTAGCGTGCCCCACGCGCGTATCGAGGTAAGGCCCAAATCCCAACAATCCGGCGTCCAGTATGCCGAGATGCGTGACGAGGTCGAAGGCGTGGTTGCATCTCCGGCGCTCGGTTCGGCGATGAACCGGTCGCAGTTCCAAGGAGCGCTACAGGGTGCCGCAATTGTAGGTGGCATCGCGATAGCACTCGGCTTGCTGGCCGGAGCGATCTTTGCGGGTAGCCCCGGCGCAGGATGGTCGATGTGGCAGTGGATCTTTACCTGGGCCCTGATCCCGGCTTTTGCAGGTGGGACCCTCGGCGCGCTGGCCGGAGGGATGCTCAAGCCCAGGCAGGACCCGGCCCGTGAGTATGAGGCCGCTCCTGAGAACCCAGAAGCCGGCGAAGGTATGAACGTCGAGTCCGAAGAGGTCTCCGTCCAAGTCAGCACCGACAGCGAAGAGGATTTTAGGCAAGCGCTGGCGATGCTGCAGCAGATGAACCCCGGACGGTTGGATCGCCTGAGCGAGGCAGGGGAGGTCCAGGCCACCAAGGAAACCGGGCAGGGACGTTCCGACTCCGAAGGTACGCCTCCCGGCAGAACCGACGTGGACGTCTGACCTAGATTGTTGGGTTTGGTTCGTCGCGACAGACCGTGGGGCGGTCGCGCAACCTAAGCAAGTGGGTCATACTCTCCTCAAAGAAACACAAGGCGCGCCCTCGGGCTGGGGAAAGGTGGACTGAACGCTCATAGTCCCCGTCCTCAAGTCCTGAGCTGAGCGGCCCATCTGGACGACGCTGTTTTTGTGACGTCCCGGCGTATATTGGAAATGGGCATGCCTGTAGAAGACGAAGAAATTTGGATGAAATGGGCGCTGCGACTTGCGGCCAGGGGCCGTGGTCGCACGAGCCCCAACCCCATGGTCGGCGCAGTGATCGTCAAGCACGACGATGTCGTGGGAACGGGCTGGCACCGTAAGGTCGGTGCAGACCATGCCGAGGCAGTGGCGCTGGCGCAGGCCGGCAGCCGGGCCAAGGGAGCCACCATGTACGTGACCCTGGAGCCGTGCGCCCATCACGGCCGTACCGCCCCATGCGTCGACGCCATAATCGAGGCGGGCATATCCCGGGTTGTCGCCGCCATCGAGGATCCGGACCCGCTGGTTTCCGGCGCAGGCGCCGCGGCGCTGCGCGCAGCGGGGGTTGAGGTTGAGTTCGGCCTGCTCAGCAATGACGCGTCCAAACTCAATGAGGAGTACCTCGTGCACCGGCGAGAGGGACGGCCGTACGTGACGCTGAAGATGGCCACATCGTTCGACGGCAAGGCTGCCGCGGCGGACGGATCCTCTCAGTGGCTAACCTGCGAGGAAGCCCGCCGGGATGCTCACCGTCTAAGGGCCCAGTCCGACGCCATCTGCGCAGGGATAGGTACGGTGCTCGCCGACGATCCTCGCTTGACCGCACGGGGCGTGCAGGTGGTGGCGCCTCGGTTGAGGGTGGTGGTGGATTCCACCGGCCGTACCCCTATCGAATCTAGGGTCCTATCCGACGATGCACCCACCCTCGTCGCAACGACCCTGCCTCCG
>JAHWKV010000087.1 GCA_019347725.1 Actinomycetota bacterium | reverse complement strand
ATCACGACTGCAAATGCGCCGCTTACCGCGTAGGCAATAAGCACCAGCCGCCTGCTGTCCTCACCTGCACGCGGCAAAAAGCGAGCCAGCGTTCCTCCCAGGTTGAGCTGAGCCACGGTTGCAGCGAGCAATAAGGCGGATATAAGCGCTGAGGAGGCGCCGACCAGGGTGGGCCCGTAAAAGCGAGCGGCCAGTATCCAGTAGATGAGCCCGAGCACGGATGTGCCCAGAGCGTTGATCAGCAACGCATACGCGTTGCGCAGCAACGGATCGCTCAGATCATTCCGGAACTGGGCGAGCGCTCGCAGGAGTTTGCCGGCCAAGCTGCTATTGGGCTTGTTTGGCAAGACGCCGATTTCCTCGAACCGCCGCGTCAAGGTAGGCGCGTCTGCCTCCGCGCGATCGTAGGGAACCCACTACAAAGCCTCCGGCCGTCCACGACAAGCCGGCCATTATGGCGACGGAGCGCAGCAGACCCGATGCATCCCCTCGCAGAGCCTCCAGCAAACCGCGCAAGACGCCCGCCGGAAGCGCCCGGGCTACGTAGGACCGCTCCGCCCTTAGGGCGTCCGTTGAGCCCACACTTCGGCTGACCGAGGCTTTGGACAGCCCCTCGGCAAAACAACGGGACCTAAAGTACCGCCAGGTGGTCCGCTCTACCGGGACAAAATGTTTAGCGAAGGCGGTCGGATCCTGGATGACCACCCACTCGGGGTTATGTTGACGCAAACGCACACACAGCTCGGTTTCCTCGCAGCCCGCAGCATTCTTTTGGAACCGACCCAGATCGGAGCTAAAGCCCTCCACGGCGTCCAGCGCATCCTTACGAAGAGCCATCGCGGCGCCCAGCGGATTACGAATGGCTTGCTTGGTGGTGGGCACGCCTCGATAGGTGCAACCAACTACCCAGTTGAACTCTGCTGGGAACCACCCCGGCTTGCCGGCTTCCCACCTGGGAATAATGGAGCAACCGACTCCGATCACTGCCGGATCCGAAAAATCGTCGCGCAACCGAGCGCTCCAGTCCCGGGCTGCTTCAGCATCGTCATCCAACCAGGCCACGACCGCGCCCCTAGCCGCCGCCATTCCGCTGTTGCGGGCCGCGGAGAGCCCGGGCTTTCCCTCGTTTGGTATGACCACCACGTCGGGCATTTCTTGCCGCATACGGCTAAGCAGCACCTCATTGTGATCTATTACAACGATGATCTCCAAAAGCGAGCATTGCTGGCGCCGCAATGAATCTATGGCACGGACGAGAAGTTCCCACCGGGCTGAGGTGTAGGTACAGATAACCGCCGATATTGCCGGAGCATCGGCGCCGGTGGACCGTTCCTGGATCAACGACCCATCTCCAGAGGATCGACCTGGCCGATTGTTGCCTTTGGGCGAGCCCCCATGGACGGTAGGGCGGGAGCCTGCGGTGGGCACGGCCCATGTCGCAGTCCCGACGCAACCGTAGAGAGGATCCGAACTCCGTCTCGCACGGGGTGCAGGTTAGACGTGCCGCATCGTCGAGGCGCTTCCATGCTGGCGACCTCGCCGACCCTTAGCCCCGCCTTTACTGCATGGACGACCATCTGGGTCTCAATCTCAAACCCGTCCGCCGTGAGCTGCATACGCTCAAAGCAAGATCGCCGGATCGCCATGTATCCGTAGCAAAGCTCCGTAAACTCAGTTTTACAGGTGCGGTTGACCAAGCCGAGCAGCATCTTGTTGCCGAGCTTTCGTAGCGGCGTGATGTCTTCGGAGCCGCCGCCGCACATCCACCTCGAGCCCTTGACCAGATCGCACTCGTCCTCAAAAAGAGGCGCTACGTATCTGTCAATCTCGCCGGGATCCATGCTCCCGTCGGCATCAATCATGACGACGAAGTCGCAGCTCGCCGAAGCGAACCCCTGCCGCAGCGCGGCGCCCTTGCCTTTGCCCTGTTGATTCAGCACCGTCAGCTCCGGCCACTGCTCCCTGGCTACATCTATCGTGGCGTCCGTCGAGTCGCCGTCCACAAGGATCACCTCCTGAACCCAAAGCGGTATCGACTGCAAGACCCAGCCGATGTTGTCCGCCTCATTCATCGCAGGAACAACCACACTGACCGAAGGGACGGCGCTGGGCGCACCTTCCGGCTCGCCGGGTGCGCCCAGGGCCGCCGCCTCGCCGGCGATGGTCGAAGCCGGAATCGATGTGTCGGCAAGCTCTCGCGTTTCCATGCTTAAAAGCCTTTCGTGTTGAGCGAATCTTCAGGCGAAGGAAGGTGAGTTTATGAGCCCGCCACAACCCCGAATAGAGCGGAAACTACGCGGAAACATGCGGAAAACCCGCATAACACGTGTTTACTCATATAACGTGTACCCCTCAGAACACGGCTAAAGGCTCAAGAACACCAGCGGCAGTTGTGCTCGATCGGATGGGCCTTACGACGGCCGGTTCAACGATGATTTGGGGGGAGAAGTTGACCGCCATCAAGATTCTGCTGCTCGACAGCGAGCCCTTGATTCGAGAGGGAATCCTTGCGGTGCTTAGCCGCGAGGAGGACTTGGATGTGCAATGCGCGACCGGCAGCATCGAGGAAGCGCTACAAAGATCGATCAACCCGGATGTGATCGTTATAGATCCACTAGCCTTCGGCGACAGGACGACTGGAGCTCGGTCGGTCGCTGAACTGTGCGGAAACTTTCCTAAGACAAAGGTCGTTGTCCTGACGCATATGGACGCCCCTGAGGATGTAGCGCTGCTTTTTTCTAAAGGCGCACACGGTTATGTGCTAAAGAGCGCGCTATCTGCCGAACTCATCGATGCGGTCCGGCGGGTGGCGGGTGGCTCTGAATACCTACAGCCTTCGCTGGGTACGGCGCTGCTCAAGGCCACTCAAAACCTGTACGGCCTACAACCCGTACCTTCTGGCGATCTCACGCCCAAAGAGGAGGAGGTGCTGCGCGTGCTCGCCATGGGCCATACCAACGCTGAAGCCGCAGCAATTCTTTCTTATGCCGTGAGAACCATAGAGGGCTACCGAGCACGGATTATGAGAAAGCTAGGAGTAGACAACCGAGCAGAGTTGGTCCGGGCGGCTTCGGAAATGAATCTCCTCTCCTTCCCTTCCTAATACCTCTAACGCCCTTGACTTCGGCCTCATAGTGATTAAACGCTGAGGAGGCCGGCTGCGCAAACTCCAACTGGACCGCCGAAATAACGGACCTGGACTTTACGACGGCTACGCTGACGGTTGAGCAAGGTGGCTCGATCGTCTTTGAAGAGTCTTACAGCCTCTAGCTTAAGGTTCTACAGCCAGCACCACCGCACCGACCAAGCTCCGGCCCCCTGATCGGGGCCGGAGCTTGGTATTTAAGGTGTGCTCCACCAAGCGTCGTCCTCGGCAGCCCAAATCGCATCGATTAGTTAGTGGGGAGGGGGCTCCGGGAGGCTCGGCCTAAAGGTGCTCTCCACCTCCGGAGCCAGCGGGGGCAGCGGAGACGCGGGCGGTGCTGGTTCGGGTGGTGCCGGAGCGGGCGGTGCGGCTTCCGTAGAGCCATCCTTCGCCTCAATAGCGGACGACTCCGACTGCGAATCCTGCGGCGGATGTGCACTGTCAAACGGAGTCGGACTGGGAGTAGGGCTTGGAGTAAGACTGGTTGGACTCGGCGATTCATCGGGTGGCGCGGGATCGCCCCCACAACCCGTTAATACGGCCGACAAAACGGCAACGCCGGCGATAAAGCGCACCAGAAGCTTTCTCCCCTTCCCGACCGCCATCTAAAGCTCGGACAGCTTCTCAACAACCAGCCAGGCGCCGTGCTCACTTAAAACTCGCTCAAACGCCGCTTGATGACCGGCTGCCACAATGAACGCACGCTCCCTGCGGACCACCTTCTGGTAGTCACGCCAGGCCAACCTGATGAAGCTTTCGCAGTCGGGGTTCCCGCACTCGCATACGATGGTAAGTCTTTCTCCACGAGGTCCTGTGCGGAAGTGCTCACCGATGCGCTCGTTAACGATTCTGCCTAAGTGGCAAAAGTCCCACACCGTCTCGGTTTTACCGGATCGACATTCTTCGGCGCCAACGTCTTCCAAGTGCTCGCGGTCCGATGACAGGCTACCGATGACAAGCCTCCGCGAGCGGCCAGGTTCGGTGGCTCGAATGGGTTACTTGGCCTCGACGATTAATCGGAGGCATGTGGCGGAAAAGGTCAGGTGGCAGCACTTGTCCCGCCCCCCCCTTTCTATAGGACGCCCTCGGCTGAACGCCGCCTGCCGCCTACCCGGGCGCATTATTTAGGTGATTCCTGTTAAGCAGAATTACCCTGTGTGCACTATGGTTTTACCTGGCAGGCATTTACTAGTCAAACCTATTCGGAAAATTAATTTTTCTTTATTCTTTCCGAGTTTGCTCAATCACTTCCTGCAACGCCGGACGATTGTGGGCTATCGTCAAACCTGGATGGCATAACTGCTCATTGCCAAATCGACTTGTTGAGAGGCACGCAAAACATGCACCCCGAAGCCAAAAGCGCTCCTAAGGCCAGCGCCTACCAACCACCACGGCTTACTTCCCCCAAAAGGCTGGCTATCACTTGAGTCTTTTCGACCGAACCATACGGGAACGCCGCGAAGAACTGGGCATCGGACAAGCCGCATTGGCCGAACGGGTCGGTGTTTCCCAGCAGACCATTTCACGATGGGAGCACGGGGAGGTCGTCCCGCCCCCCAAACGCTTGGTCAAAGTCGCTCAAGCGCTTGATCTCGACCTGGACCAGATGCTTGCCTATGGAGGCTATTTACCGACCGGCGGCGGTTGGCCGCACTGGCAGCAGCTCAACATGCTTTACGAGCAGATAGATGCGCTTTCGGTCGACGAGCTCTTGAGACTGATCGAACGGATCGTTGAGGAACTGCGCAGCCGAAACCATCTCGAACCGGCAGAGGAATCCGAAGCGGGAGAATAGAAGCTTCCCGTCATCCAAACACCGCCGGCCAGACCACAAAGATGCCCAGGCTCATCAGCGCATGGGCCGCGGACACACCGGCGATCGATCCGGTTCTTTGCACGCACCAGCCAAAGTAGAGTCCCACTGCAGCAAAAACTGCGAGCAGGCCGGCGCTGCCGGAACCAAAGTAAACCCCCGCAAAAAGCGCACTGCTGCCCAGCACGGAGAAGACCCGCCCGCTTCTCACCAGAAGGCCCTGAATGAGCCCTCTAAAGAGCAACTCCTCGATAAAGCCCGCAAGCACGACGACGAGCAGAGCAGCGACCAGCACATGCTGGCTGTTAGCGCTGACCTCGGGAAGCGGCGACAGCGCAACAAACGCCAGTAGGCCCAGGCCGGCTCCGCTGAGGCCGATCAAAGCCTGCGCCGGCCACTCGTCTACGTAGACGCCTAAGTCCGACCAGCCGAGCTTAAAGCGCTTCTTCGCCAAACCTATACCCAACAGCAAGGGAGCGCCGATCAGCCCCGACCAGTACACCGGTTCAATGTCCCGGATCGGAATGCTCGCGCTTAAGATTCTCAGTACGGGGACAAAGGCAACAGCTACAAGAGCGTCCCAGGAACCATCAAGCCCGGCCCGTAGCGAGTAGTGGGCCAGCAGGGCGCACAGGACGACTCCGTGCAGGCCCAATCCCGCATACACGCTCGCCCAACTGATCAGAGCCTCGGCGGCCACAATCGCAGCAATGTAGCCGCCGAGCATGGTCCGAGTGGGCGCCGCCGGTGGCGAG
>JAHWKV010000086.1 GCA_019347725.1 Actinomycetota bacterium | reverse complement strand
AAAGAGCTGACCGCGGCATTGACCGGGCAGCAGGCCAAAAGCCCACCGGCGTGAAGCAGGGAATTATGAAAATAGTGGACGCCTGTGCGGCGCCCGGGGCGTTGCTAAGTTAACGCGCCTTTTGCAGGTGCGCCTCCAGGAACCACAGATGTTTGTCGACGACCCGGCTGACCTCGACAAACAGGTCGTTCGTATTCATGTCCCCAAGACGCTCGGCTTCATCGATAGCGGCGCGTAAAGCCTTGGCCATTACCGCGTAGCGATCCGCCAGGGCCTCAACGCTTTCCAAACTGCCGTAGGCGTCGCCCGGAAACTCCGGCAGCGTACTTGCTGCAGCGGCCATCCTAACCGTGCCCAGGGCCTCACCGCCCAATGTCGTCGCTCGCTCGGCGACCGTGTCGATGAGAGGAAGCACCTCGTCGAAGAGCTGGTCGTACAACTCATGCAGCTGGAAGAAGTCAGATCCCTTGACGTTCCAGTGCGCCTGCTTGGTCTGCGTGGTCAGATCGGTTAGGTCGGCCAAGCGGCCGTTGAGAAGATCGATCAACTGACGGCGATTCTGCTGCGGGAGATCGATTCGGCTCTCAAACATCTTGGTTTCCATGGCATTCCCTCCGGACCGAAACTTGTGAGCATGCGGCCGCCGGAGAGTCCAAAGACCCTCGGCGGCTGCATGCTCTTGTGCTGTTTACGATTCCCCGCGTAAAGGACAGATAAACGCCTATGCACACAGGTCAGCCGCTAACAGGCGGTCGATAGGGAAGGCGGTCAGGCCATACCGTGCGTCGATACCTCGGTGTGCATGCCTTCCTCGAAATGGCTCCTCAACGTCCCATCTGCGTCCTCTTCGACGAGGTTGCAGAAAAAGACGTAATCGGCCGGTTCCAGGTCGAAGGTGCCCATGCATGACTCACCGGACGGGAAGGCCCCGACCTCACCGATGAACTGGCCCTCGTCAAGTGCTTCCTCATCCACCTTGCCGTCCTGCACCGGCAAAGACGCCGCGTCGGAAGCCTGGACAATGACGAGCTCATGGGCCTCTTGCCCGGCGTTTTGAATCTCGAAAGTCACCGTACCGGCGGAGAAGTCGGAGTCCAAGTCGACCGACCACTCATCCAGAACCACGCTCTGGGTACTGTCGGCGCTTCCAGCATCCCCCACGGGCTCGCACGCTGCGGCAACTGTGGCAGAGGCCGATGCGGATCCGGAGGCGGAACCGGTGTGAGTTCCGGAGGCAGAACCCGAACCTGTGCGCGTGTCGCCGGCCTCCAATTCGGTAACCGTCGCTCCGTCATCCTGCTCGCAACCTGCAAGTGCCAGCAGAGCCAGCAACGCCACCATGACAACGGCCATCTTCCTCAAGACATCCCCCCTTGCATCCTTCGCCTACAATCACCGCAGAATAACCAGTTGAAAACATTTTGATAAGGGTAGCTAAGGAAAATTGTTTGGTTAACCTAAGGAGCGCTCGAGGGGAACCGCGGTTCGCGAAGTAGTCCGCGCAGATTTTTCTTGGTGCGCCCGGGAGGACTCGAACCCCCAACCTGACGGGTAGAAACCGCCTGCTCTGTCCAGTTGAGCTACGAGCGCTTACTGTCCCGCAAGTGTAAGGGGTGGAGACCGCCACGGCAGGCTAGACTAAGACGACGGGATGTAGCGCAGCTTGGTAGCGCGCCTGCTTTGGGAGCAGGAAGTCGTGGGTTCAAATCCCGCCATCCCGACCGTGCGAGGGCCGAGTCAACCGGTACACTAGGTCTCGCTCGCGGGCGTAGCTCAATGGTAGAGCTCCAGCCTTCCAAGCTGGTGGTGCGAGTTCGATTCTCGTCGCCCGCTCTACCGTCCGCAGATCTACACAGCCGGCTTCGAGTCAACCCGAGGAAATACCGTGGACGGCGAACCGACCAATCAGGACCACATCGAAGCCTCGACCGGTGTTCGCACCGTCGAGGGCGAGGTGCTGGCTCAAGTGTCCGAGGGTGTGGGCGGTCCGAGGGGCGCGATCGAATCGGCTCTGCCGATAATCGTGTTCACAATCGCCTACGTAACCACCGACAACCTCAGCAGGTCCCTGACCCTGGGTATCGCATCGGTGGTGATCCCCCTGGTGATCCGCGTGGTGCAGAAGTCGTCCGTCCGCTTCGTGTTCAACGGGCTGATCGGCATCGCCATCGCGGCGCTGATCGCCCGCTCGACGGGAAAGGCCGAAGACGCATTTTTGCCGGGCATAATCCAGGCTGCCGCCTGGGCCGGCGTCCTTACCGTTTCGATCCTGGCGGGCCGTCCTCTGGTCGGCTACCTCATCGGGTCGGTGATGGGCGAGCCGACCGATTGGCACCGCCGACCGTCTATTCTGCGAGTCAGCCACCGCCTGACCCTGGTACTGCTGGTCCCTATGCTTCTGAGGGTGGCTGTTCAATACCCGCTGTACCTGGCCGGCGAGGTCGGGTGGCTGGGCACGGCCAAAGTGGTGCTTGGCTGGCCGCTGCACGTGGCCACTCTGGCAGTGGCCGGCACGATCCTGGCCAAAGGGCGGACCCCGTTTCCCTCCAACAGCAACCGGACGTAAAACCGCTGGACCCGACGGCCGGTAGGATCAACTTCATGACGAACTTCGACGCCATCCGGCATAAGGTCCTGGGCTCGGGACAGCGCTACATTGACGACCTCAAGCACGCATGCTCGATTCCCAGCGTCTCCACGGAGGGAATGGGTTTCGAGGCCATGGCCGACTGGGTCGAGGAGAAGCTGCAGAAGCTCGGGGCCGAGGTGAGCCGCCTGTCCGTGCCCGGCTCGCCGGAGGCGTTGCTCGGCAACTTCGACGCCGGGGCAGGCCGGACCTTGATGATCTACGACCACTACGACGTGCAGCCGGTCGACCCCCTGCATTTGTGGGAGTCCCCGCCGTTTCAGCCCACCATCCGCGACGAGAAGCTGTACGCACGCGGGGCCGCCGACAACAAAGGGGACCTGGTGGCCAGGCTGTGCGCCCTGGAGGTCTATAGGGACATGTACGGCGACCTGCCTTACAACCTGAAGTTCCTCATAGAAGGTGAGGAGGAATCGGGCAGTATCTACTTCGAAGACATCTGCGCCGCCCACGCCGAGCAGCTGCGTGCCGACGACTGCGTATGGGAAGGCGGTTGGTTCGACCTGGACGGCCGCCCGGAGATGTACTTCGGGTGCAAAGGTCTGCTCTACATTGAGCTGCACTGCCACCGGCTGTTGGGCGACCAGCACTCCTCCACGGCCGTATATGCCCCCTCGGCTGCCTGGGAGGTTCTGCAAGCGATAGCCTCTTTCCGCGACGCCGCCGGCGAAATCTGCATCGAGGGCTTCCACGACCGCGTGGTGGCGCCGGGACCGCAGGAAATGGAACTGATCGACGCAATCCCTTTCAACGAGGAAGCCCAGCTGCGGCGGCTGGGTATCACCGAGTTTGTTGGCGCCAGGACCGGCAGCGACCTCAAGAGGCACCTCCTTTGTGCTCCCACGGCCAACATCGACGGGCTCTCCGCCGGCTATGCAGTACCCGGCGGCCAAAAGACCGTGCTGCCCGCCGAAGCTTTTGCCAAGCTCGACTTCCGGCTGGTGCCGGACCAGGACGCCCACGACATCGCCGAGAAGGTGCAACAGCACCTGAAGAAGAAGGGCTTCGGCCACGTGAAGATGACCATCCTTAGCGCCGAGAATCCCTCCCGCTCCCCGCTGGATTCCATGTTGGGCGACGTGGCCAAAGCCACCGCCGCACGCTGGTTCGATAAGCCGGCTACCGTCTATCCGTTGATGTGGGCGACCGGACCCATGCACGTGATTACGCACGACCTGGGCATACCCATCTGCTCGCCCCCGGGGGTCGGGAGGCCCGATTCCAACGTGCACGCTCCCAACGAGCACATCCATATCCACGACTTCATAGACGTCATCGGCTACACGGTGGCCTACCTGAAGAAATACGCCGACCGTTTGATCTGAGGGCTCCGGTCGGCTCCCTAGGGCCCCGGCAGCGACGCTGCGGCGGTATTTTGGTTCGGTGAGCTATGACGCAGTCATCGTGGGCGCCGGGATCACCGGCCTTTCCATAGGTTTCCGCGCGGCCAAAATGGGGCTGGAAGTCCTCGTGCTCGAGCGCGACGACCCGGCGGACGGTGCATCGGCCGTGGCTGCCGGCATGCTGGCGCCGGTGACGGAGACGACTTTCGGGGAAGAGAAGCTGCTCCGGCTGAATCTGGCCGGTGCCGCGCGGTGGCCGTCGTTTGCGCAAGAGCTCGGCGAAGCGGCAAACCAACCGATCGATCTGCTGACCTCCGGGACCTTGCATCTGGCGACGAACCGCGATCAGGCCGCCGAGCTGGAGCGCCTGTACGAGTACCAGGTGAAGCTTGACCTGCAGGTGGAGCGCCTCACCGCCGGCGCCTGCCGGGAGCTGGAGCCGGCCCTGCATCCGTCGACCCGCGCCGGAATACTGGCTCGGGATGACCGCGCCGTGGAGCCGCGTCGGGTAATTCGGGCACTCGGGAAGGCTTTGCATGCTGCCGGGGGGACGCTGCGCACCGGCAGCTCGGTGCGCTCCATACGCACAGGGGACCATCCTGCGGTCACTTTGGAGGACGGCACTGAGGTGGCGGCAGGAACGGTCGTGCTGGCGGCGGGCTGCTGGTCGGGCCTCATCGACGGTGTTCCGAAGCCGGTTGCGGCGGCGCTGCGGCCGGTCAAAGGTCAGATCCTGCGACTAAGGCACCGCCCGGACCATCCGGTGCTGCTCACCCATGTCCTGCGTACCGAGGAGGTCTATTTGGTGCCGCGGGCGAACGGCGAGGTGGTAGTGGGTGCCTCGGTGGAAGAAAAGGGCTTTGACGCGACCGCCACCGCGGGGGAAGTATTCGAACTGTTGCGCTCGGCCGGCGAGGTGATTCCGGGCATCCGGGAATTGCAGCTTGCAGAGGTAAACGTGGGCCTGCGGCCCGGCAGCCCGGATAATGCTCCACTGTTGGGCACGGCGGCGCCCGGGCTGGTCGTGGCGGCCGGTCACTTCCGCAACGGCATCTTGCTGGCGCCGATCACCGGCGACGGCATCGCTCAATTGCTCGCCTCCGGCGAGCCACCGCCGGAACTGCTGCCGTTTGGGCCCGGGCGCTTCGACCGATGATCGTCAACGTCAACGGAATTGCGCGTAAGCTGGACGACGGGGCAAAGATAGCCGACGTCCTTGCCATACTGGGATATGAGTCCGGCCGCGGGCTGGCCGTCGCTCTCGACGGTCACGTAGTCCCCAAGAGCCGGTGGGACGATCAAATCCTTAGGTCGGGCATGAGGATCGAGGTCCTAAGAGCAATCCAGGGAGGTTGACGAATGCTGCGCAGGGAGAAGCTGCAGATTGCCGGTCGGGTGTTCCAATCGCGCCTGATATTCGGCACCGGCGGCTTCACCAGCCTACAAACCATGGGCGAGGCGCTGGCCGCCTCAGGAGCCGAGATGGTCACCGTGGCCATGCGCCGGGTGGATTCCGGGGCCCAGGGATCGATCCTGGAGGTGATCGAGCAGGCCGGCTGCGACGTGCTCTACGTCCCCGGCGGGCGGGCCGAGCAGGAGGCGGCCTACCGCGCCGTCGTGACCGCGATCCGCAAGGGCGAGGTGGACGTCAAGCGCCTGCGCGGATCGCTGAAGCGCATCGGGGCGCTGCGCCGCCGGCCGGTGGAGGGCAAACCATCCGGGGCGGGCCGGGTC
>JAHWKV010000085.1 GCA_019347725.1 Actinomycetota bacterium | reverse complement strand
GGCAGCAACATCTTCAACGTCCTGTTCATCCTGGGGGTCTCCGCCCTGGTCGCACCGCTCGTGGTGGCCCAGCAGCTCGTGCGCCTCGACGTGCCGCTCATGATCGGCGTGTCGGTCGTGGCCATCCTGCTTGGGCTCGATGGTGCGATCGGGCGGCTCGACGGGTTCCTGCTGGTCGCCGGCCTGGCGATCGTTGTGGTCGGAGCCCACCCCACGCCCGCCGGCGCCCACTCGTCCGACCTGCTCCTGCTGTGGTCCCGCGGTCCGGCGGTAGCCGAATGGCAACAGCAGCTTAATGTGGTGCGCACCGAGGACATTGCGGTGGACGGTATCTATGGCCCCATTACTCAAGAAGCCACCCGGGATTTTCAGCGCAGAGCAGGGATCCAGGTAGACGGAATCGTCGGTCCGCAGACTCGGGCTGCAATTGAAAACCGCGGTGGGGCCGCCCCCGATGATGACGAGTCCGCTACCCCGGACGTGCTGCGCCGCGGTAGCGAGGGGGCGCAGGTCCAGCAGCTCCAATCGCAATTGCAGTCCCAAAATTACTGGGTCGGGCCGGTGGACGGTATCTACGGCACCTTAACCGAGCAGGCCGTGATGGCATTCGAGAAGGTCAATGGTCTGGAGCGAGACGGCGTTGTGGACTCGTCTACCCGGTCCGCGCTAAACGATCCCCTGCCGATTGAGTACCGCAGCGATCGACCGGGTCTGGTAATGGAGGTCGATAAACAACGGCAGGTGTTGATCTCCGTCTACAACGGGGAGCTCAGGCACGTGTGGAACACCTCTACGGGAACCGGGGACTATTACACCTACGAGGGTCAGCGCTACCTGGCGGACACGCCCGATGGCGAGTGGGAGATATACCGGCAGATAGACGGTTGGCGGGAGTCGCATCTCGGACGTCTGTACCGCCCCAAGTACTTCCACGAGGACGGGATCGCCATTCACGGTTACCCACGGGTCCCCGCCCACCCAGCATCGCACGGCTGCGTCCGGGTCAGCATGGCGGCGATGGACTATCTGTGGCCTAGGATGCTCATCGGAACCGATGTTTTGGTGTACTAACTAGCCCCGTCGGGCGTAAGAGGTGGCGATTTTCAGGTCTTTTACGAATGCCTTTTTCGCCAACCGACGAGCCTCGTCGTCCCGGGACCGAAGCACCGATGAGGGATGCACCGTAGCCAGTACGTGCGGCGCGAGGTCGGACTCGACGAGTCCCCCACGTTGCTGGGTCACTTTGAAGTTCCGGCCCAGCAGCGCCTGTGCTCCGGTAGCCCCCAAACAGAGCAGTACGTCTGGTTCAACGCGGGCGATTTCCTCACGCAGCCACGGAAAACACGCATTGATCTCGACGGATCGGGGTCGCTGGTGGATTCTGCGCTTTCCCTTGGCGGTCCATTTGAAGTGCTTGACCACATTGGACAGATAAACCTGGTCTCGGTTCCAGCCGATCTCCTCCAGCGCTTCATCCAGCACGCGCCCGGCCGGGCCAACGAAGGGAGAGCCCAGCTTGTCTTCCTGATCGCCGGGTTGTTCGCCCACGAGCATGATTGGGGCAGGGACCGGTCCCTCGCCAAAAACGGCTTGAGTGGCGTGCTCCCACAGGCTGCATCCGCGGCAGGCTTGCGCAGCTTCTCGAAGCTCCTTTATCGACGCTTCCGGCGGTATGTATTCGGCGGCAGTCATGAAAAACTGCATAAGCTCTGCGCCCGGTTACGGGTGACTGTCACCACGCCGGGATCATGATTGTGCCTGTCGGTGGACATTGAGATTCCTCCGTAGCTGACGGTGTGTTCTTTTCCCGGCTAGGCCCACTTAAGCGCTGGGACGTGGAGCGAGTGGCGGAGGCCCGGGCCGACGGCCCTCTCTACAACTAATTTCCGTCCGCCGCCACGCCTGACATTGGAGCGTTTTCAATCCGCATGCACGGGTACCCATGCACTAACCAGCAAAGAGCGGGAGTATCGGTATGGCATCTACGCAGACGAAACCGCGTACTCCTCGGGAACCGAGCGACGAGGCTACCGAGGAGCAGCTGCGGCTCGCCAACGAGCAGGGGCACCAGTACAAGAAGGCGCTTGAGCACATGACCGAGAAGGTGGCCGACGACGGCGGCGAGGTCGCCGTGGGCGACTACCTGGTTGCTTATGCAGTCGAAAAAGCCGAAGGCATGTACATGTCGCGGGGCGGCGAGTTGGAGTGGCAAGAACCAGCTGAGGACGAAAACGCCCATATTGAGATTGCCGTGCGTGACGGCGCCGATGGACGTTTCTTGCCTGGGCTCGAGGTTCAGGTAACCGTGTTGGACGCAGAAGGCAAAGAGGTCGGCACACACATGCAGCCGTTTTTGTGGCATCCGTGGTTGTTTCACTACGGCCGTAACTGGCACGTCCCCGGTGATGGTACCTATGGTCTGCGGGTACGCATCGAGCCCCCAACGTTCATGCGGCACGACCGTAAGAACGGCAAGCGCTATACGCAACCGGAAGTCGTTGAGTTCAACCGCGTGAGGATTGAGACGGGCCAGGAATAGGGCTGGCTAAGCCGTCAGCTCAGGGGAAGACGAGCTTGCGGCTTAGCGGAGCAGGGATAAACCCATGTGTGCGGCTCCCCACGACAGCGTGACTCCGGAGCCGCCGTGTCCGTAACTGTGGATGAAGAGAGTTTCATCGATTTCTTCCGACTCCAGCCGTATCGACCCCTCCCGGTAGGGCCGCACCCCGGCGTATCTGCCGCGAATTGCCGAGGCGTTCAAATCGGGTAGGATCCAGCGGTTCCCCTCGATGAGCCGCCGCTCGGTTTCGTCGTCCACAGAATCGGAATCGTCATCCATTTGGATGGTGCCGCCGAGGACGGTGTCGTTCCTGCGTGGGTATACGTAGAAGCCGTCGGCGCTGATGGACCAGTTCATCGATGCAACTGGATCGGTAATCAGCACCTGGCCTTTGATCGGCTTCATGCGCTCGTCGCGGCATAGCGCCCCAGCGCCGGCGCCCGTGCAGTTGAAGACGATGGGAGCCGAAAGGGCAGCCGCCTGCGAGAGGCTCAGAAAGGGGGCGTCCAGGTAGACAAGGCGTCCGCCCTGCCCTACAAAGCGCGAGACCATCCAGTCGAGATAGACGGACATGTCGATGAAGAAGGTCCGGTATCTCCATCCGTATCGGTAGCCGCCGGGTACGTCGGGGGACCGAACCTGCCTGAAGGAGCCAACGATGTCCCGGTAGGGCGGAACCGCTCGTTCAATGCTCGAGGCCTCCCAATGGGTATGCATACGAACTCCATGGTCGTCGGAAGGAAAGTCGGCGACCAGCCGGCTGTACCCTTCCCAGCTGGCGATAAGCATCGTATGAGTAAGCTCGTTGTAGGCGACTTCCACCGGCTTGAAGCTGGCTGCGGCCTTGGCGGAGGTCGTACTCCCGTAGGCTTTGTCGGTGTAGACGGTCACCGAGAAGCCGGCTTCCTGGGCGGCAACCGCGGTTGTCAGTCCAACGGCGCCGGCTCCCAATACGGCTACGGGAACTTTCTGCATTAAGCCATGTTCGTTCAAAACCCCGCGGTTTTCACCCGAACGAAACTGGGATACTAGTGTCGTGACCACCGGTCACGGCACTCGGATGATTTAAAGTGCCTGCCGGCGTGCGGTGTAGATGGGATCGAAATGACCACGGAGCAGGCAGGAGTGGTGGGCTCAGCAAACCGGCCCGCTCGAGCTTCTCGTTTTTTGTATGAAGGCTACGAGATCGACTGGAAGACCGACCGTCTCATCTGCCGGTACCGGCTCGATGACCGGCTGTTCCAGGAGATTATCTCCGTCAAGGGCCTCGGCAGGGCAGGCGCCGCGGGACGGGAGGCAGCCAGGCTGGTGTTCTTGCTGGCCGGGGTTTCCTACTACAAGGCAGGCGCGCCGCCCGTCATCGATCTGGGCTCTACTGAGTTTCGTGAGCCGGAAAGGCAGTTTCTGGCCGCCTTCTACACCGAGGGCCTCGGCGAGTTTGCTTTGCGCAATGGTATCGAGCTCAATCCGCAGATTGTCGGAGGCGTCGACGCCGGTGCGCAGGTGCGCTTTTCGCCCGGTGTCAAGCGGCCGCTCGTGCCGTTTGGGGGCGGACTCGATTCAATCGTGACCGTCGAGGCGGTGCGCGCGCTGCAAGCGAACCCGTCGCTGTTCGTGGTCAGCTCAGGTCGCCAAAGCTTCGCGGCCATCGACGAGGCGGCTGCGGTTTCCGGGCTCCCGATGGTCACGGCTCGAAGGGAGCTCGACCCCGACATTCTTCGACCTGCACCGGGGGAGCGGTTCAACGGGCACGTGCCCATTACGGGAATCATCTCTTCAATAGCGGTGCTCGCCGCAGTGCTGGGAGGCCACGACGCAGTGATCATGTCCAATGAGTGGTCCGCTTCAGTGGGCAATACCGAAGTCAACGGCAGGCAGATAAATCATCAGTACTCCAAGAGTGTGGAGTTCGAGAATTCGTTCAGGGAAGTGCTGCGTGGAGCGTTTGATGCGCCGCCCGAGTACTTCTCGTTGTTGCGGTCCTGGAGCACTTTGTCGATAGCCGAGCGTTTCGCTACGCTGACCGCTTATCATCCGGTCTTTCATTCCTGTAATCGTGCCTTCCATGTGGATCCCAGGGCGCGTATGCCGAAGTGGTGCGGCATTTGTGACAAGTGCTGCTTCGTGGATCTGGTGCTTGCCTCCGTTATGTCCTCGAACGATTTGAGCTTGATTTTCGACGGTCGAGAGCCGCTGCAAAACCCCGACCTGGTTGGGCAGTTTGTCACTTTGCTGGGACTGTCCGAACGAGGCAAACCTTTCGAATGCGTGGGTGACGTTCAGGAATGCCGGGCCGCGCTGCTGATGGCCGTCGACCGCTCCGACCGGCGGAATGCCCCTGTTGTTCAGCGTCTCCACCGCCTTTTGCGGGACTCTGCAGCCACGGCCTCCGTAGAGGGCCTGCTGCAGGCCTTGGGCCCGAATAATGTACCGGACACATATGCCGCCGCGGCTGACTTGGGCTGACCTCAACGGCCGCAGAGTCGGTATCTGGGGGGTGGGGGTCGAGGGAAAAGCCTCCCTGCGCAAACTGCAGGGTATGGGCGTGGAGCCCGTGTTGGTCGACGATCGCCTTGCGCCCGAATCCGTGGAGGGACTGGACGTACTGGCTTCGCACCCCGACGGTCTGCAGGCGCTGGCTTCGTGCGAGGTTGTGATCGCCGGACCCGGTATTAGCCGTCACAGGCAGGACCTGCGGGAGCTCGAGCAGGGAGGGGTATCGGTGGTCGGAGCTCTGGGGCTGTGGTTGGAGGAAGCCCCCGGGGACCGCGTGATCTGCGTCACAGGCACCAAAGGTAAGAGCACCACAGTGGCGATCCTGGGTTCGCTTTTGGAGGGGCTGGGTAGGCGGTGTTTTGTCGGCGGCAACTTCGGAGAGCCGCCGTTTGATCCAGCCGCTCCCACGGGCGTCGATTACTGGATTATCGAGGTTTCCAGCTTCCAGGCGGTCAGCCTAACCAACGCTCCGGCCACCGTCGCGGTCACTTCGCTTTACCCGGACCATCTGGACTGGCACGGCGACGTCGAGACCTACTACCGGGACAAGCTGTCGTTGTGTCGCCTGCCCGGTGCCGAGCTCACCATCGCCAACGGGGATGACGCGGTGTTGATCGAGTACCGCAAGCTGCTCGGACTCAGTGTCGAGTGGGTGCACGGCGGCACGGAACCGCC
>JAHWKV010000084.1 GCA_019347725.1 Actinomycetota bacterium | reverse complement strand
TACGCGCGGGCCACCTCCGCCGACGTGATGTCGGGCTCGCTTACAATCTCCACCAAGGGCGTACCGGCCCGGTTGAAATCCTCCAAGCTGTAGTCGGCGTCGTGGATACGCCCACCGCCGCCTATATGCAGCGATTTGCCGGTGTCCTCCTCCAGGTGGGCCCGGGTGATGCCGACCTTATGGCGCCGGCCGTCGACATCGACGTCGAGCACGCCGTGGGTTCCGATCGGCAGATCGTACTGGGAGATCTGGTAGTTCTTGGGCATGTCCGGGTAGAAGTAGTTTTTCCGGTGGAAAACAGAGTGCGGCGTCACCTCGCAGCCCAACGCCATAGCGATCTTGGTGGTGTACTCGATGGCCCTGGCATTCATCGTCGGCAGGGTGCCGGGGTGGCCCAGGCACACCGGACACACTCGGGTGTTGGGCTCGCCGCCGAAACCTACGGGGCAGCCGCAGAACATCTTGGTGGCCGTTTTGAGCTCCACATGGACCTCGAGGCCGATGGTGGTAACCAACTCCGAGCTCATGAGGCGCTCCATATCGGCGGTTTGGCGTCGAAAGCAAGTTCCTGTTCAAAGGCGTACGCCGCTTTTAGCATCGTCACCTCCCCCAACGCAGGCACCATGAACTGGATGCCCACCGGCATGCCGTCCTCGTCCGAAACCCCGCACGGCACGCTCATCGCTGCAGCTCCGGCCAGGGAGGTCGGTACGTTGCAAACGTCGGAAAGGTACATCGTCAGCGGGTCCTGCAGCTTCTCCCCCATCGCAAAGGCGGTGGTGGGCGAGCTAGGCGAGATCAGCAAGTCGAAATCCTTGTAAGCGCGGTCAAAGTCCTCACGGATCAGCGTCCGGGCCTTTTGAGCTTTGAGATAGTAGGCATCGTAATAACCGGCCGACAGGCAGTAGGTACCCAGCATGATTCTTCTTTTGACCTCCGCGCCGAAGCCCGCCGCCCGCGTCCTGGAATTCATGCTCAGCACATCCGGAGCATCGATTCTAAGACCGAACCGAACCCCCTCGTAGCGGGCCAGGTTGCTCGACGCCTCCGAGGGGGCGATGAGGTAGTAGATGTCGATGCCGTAATCGAACGTGGGCAGCGACACCTCGCCCACCTGGGCCCCCAGCTTTTCCAGGATCGACACCGCCTCGCGGAAACGAGTCTGCACCGCCTCGCTCACGCCCTGCAGTGAGATCTGCTTGACCACTCCGATCTTCAGGCCGTCGATCCCCTCGTCCAGTTTGGCCGAGTAGTCGGGCACCGGGTTGGGCAGCGACGTCGAGTCTTTGGGGTCGTGACCGGCAATGGTCTGCAGCACCAGCGCAGCATCCCGCACGTCTCTGGTGATCGGACCCGCCTGGTCGAGCGAAGAAGCAAACGCGATAAGACCGTATCGGGAGACCAGGCCGTAGGTCGGCTTGAGCCCCACCACTCCGCACAGCCCTGCCGGCTGGCGAATACTCCCGCCGGTGTCGGTACCAAGACCGACCACCGCCTGCCCGGCCGCTACCGCGGCGGCGCTGCCGCCGGAGGAGCCTCCGGGCACCCGCCCGAGGTCCCAGGGGTTGCAGGTGGGGCCGTAGGCGGAGTTCTCGGTTGACGAGCCCATAGCGAACTCGTCGAGGTTGGTCTTACCAAGCAACGGCAGCCCGGCTGCGGCCATCCGTTCGGCCACCGTGGCGGAGTAGGGGGGAATGTAGTTCTGCAAGATCTTCGAGGCCGCGCTGGTGCGCACACCCTCGGTGCAGATGATGTCCTTCAAGGTCATCGGCACCCCGGCCAGAGGCCCTAGTCTTTCGCCGGCGGCCTTGGCGTGGTCGATCCTCCGGGCGTCGGCCCGGGCTCGCTCGGCCGTCGGCGTGAGGTAGGCATGGACGTCGGGCTCTACCTGTTCCATGCGGACGATGACCGAATCGGTCACCTCAACGGCGCTGACGTCACCGGCAGCTACCATCCCGGCCAGCTCATGGCCGGTGTGCTCCCACAACTTTTTCGTCATTCGCCCTCCATGATGCGCGGCACCCTGAAATGTCCCGACTCGGCCACCGGTGCGTTGGCCAGGGCCTCCGCCTGCTGCAGAGGCTCGTGCGGTACGTCGGGCCTCATCACATTGAGCAAGGGCACGCTGTGCGACGTCGGAACTACGCCTTGGGTGTCCAGGGCCGAGACGTTCTCCGCGTGCTCCAAAATGGCCGACAATTGGGAGCCGAACAATTCTTTCTCCTTCTCGCTCAGCTCCAGACGCGCCAGCTTGGCCACGTGCTCCACCTGCTTGTCGTCGATGCCCATGACAGTTCCTTCCTAACCGGCTGCTGCTCCCGCTCGACGAAGTGAACGGGAGCAACCATTCTTACAACTTACAGTCCTAGACGGGAGGTTCTGCGCCGGCCGTAGAGCGCGGCCGGGCAGGGACAGCCGCCGCCGGTGCGGTATCTTGGGCCTCAACCATGGCTCCCAACCCTCGTTCCGTACGTTTTGAGCGCGCCTGCCGGCGCCAGAAGGTCGATACGACACCTTTATGGATGATGCGCCAGGCCGGACGCAGCCTGCCCGCCTACCGTGTTCTGCGCAAGCGCTACAGCTTTAAGGAGGTTGCCAGCACACCGGAACTGTGCGCCGAGGTGACCCTCATGCCGCTCGACGAGCTGGACGTCGATGCAGCGATCATCTTTGCCGACATCATGACGCCGGTGACGTGCCTGGGAATCCACTATGAGATAGTCGAAGGCACCGGGCCCGTGGTAGACGACCCGATCCGATCGATGCAGGCAGTGCAACGCTTGAGTTCCATCCCCGCCGCCGAAGAGCTGCCCGACCTGTTCGAAGCCATGCGCCTGGTGGCCACAGACGTCGAAGGGCGGGTCCCCATGATCGGGTTTGCCGGAGCACCTTTTACGCTGGCCAGCTACCTCGTGGAGGGTAGGCCCGACCCGCATCTCACCAACACCAAGGCCCTGATACAGCAAGACCCCGGCACCTGGCACGCGCTGATGGAGGCACTTACGACGGTGCTCGTCGACTACATGGCTCGCCAGGTGCATGCCGGCGCTAGGGCTCTGCAGTTGTTCGACAGCTGGGCCGGAAAGCTTGAGCCTGCCGCCTACGAAGAGTTCGCACTTCCCTACTCGGCACGCATCTTTGCCGAAACGGCCGAACTCGGCGTACCCCGGATCCACTTCGGCACCAACACCTCCGCAATGCTGGATCTGATGGCTCAGCCCGACCCGGAGGTCGTCGGCGTGGACTGGCGGGTGCCGCTGGACCTCGCGTGGGAGCGCATCGGAGTTGATCGAGCCATCCAGGGCAACCTGGACCCCAAGACTCTGCTGGGCAGCCGTGCAGAGGTGCTCGCCGGCGCCGAGGACATACTGGGCAGGGCCGGCGGTCGGCCGGGGCACATCTTCAATCTCGGGCACGGGGTGCTTCCGGACTCTCCGCTGGACAACCTCAAAGCCCTGGTCGACGCAGTTCACGAATACGGAACCTCATGACCACCGCAGTCTTGCTCATGGCCTACGGAAGTCCCCGCTCTACCGAGGAGATCGAGCCTTACTTCACCGACATACGCGGAGGCCGGCCACCGTCTGAAGGAGCGCTCAAAACGCTGGTAAACCGTTACCAGCGCATCGGCGGCTCGCCGCTCAACGAAATCACCCAACGACAGGCCGACGTTCTGGCCGAGGACCTGCACAGGCGCTCCCCGGGAACATTCGAGGTGTTCACCGGAATGAAGCACTGGCACCCGTTCATCGCCGAAACCGTCCGCGAGATCGCAGGTCGAGGTATCCGGAAGGTGACCGGCCTCGTGCTGGCGCCCCACTACTCCGCCAAGAGCATCGGCGAGTACCAAAAGCGCATCCTCGCCGCCCGAGATGCCGCCGGCGCTCAATTGGAGCTGACCATGGTCCCGTCCTGGTACGCCCATCCGGCTTTTGTAGAACTGGTGGCATCCAACTTAAAAGAGGCGCTGGTCGGTTGGGACACAACCGATGAGGACACTCGGGTCTTCTTCACCGCGCACAGTATCCCCGCCCGTATCGTTGAACAGGGTGACCCGTATGCGGACCAACTGGCCGATTCGGCGCGGGTATTCGCCAACGCATCAGGCATCGGTAACTTTGAGACGGGCTGGCAAAGCGCCAGCGCCACCGGTGAGCCATGGCTGGGACCGGACATTTTGGAGCGGCTGCGTCAGTTCAAGCACGAGGGGGGCCGCCGCGCCCTGATCGCTCCCGTCGGGTTCGTCGCCGACCACCTGGAGGTCCTGTTCGACGTGGACGTCGAATGCAAGGAGCTGGCCGACGAGATCGGCTTGGAACTCAGAAGAATTGCCTCTCCCAACGCCGATCCGCGGTTCATTCACAGCCTGGCCGACGTAGTCATAGGGTACTCTGGCTAACCATATGATTGTTGCCCTAAGCGCCGGACGGCAGTCTCCTCAGGAGTTGCGCGAACGGCTCTCTCTAGACGAGCAGAGTCAGAAGGACCTGCTGGCAGCTCCCCACCCGGGACTAGCCGAGTTGCTGGTGCTTTCCACCTGTCACCGCACCGAGATCTACGCTACGGGCGACGGCCTGGAAGCCGACGTGGTGCACTCAGTTGCGGCCATCATGCCGGGGCTGCTGCCGACCGACCACCATGACGTGCGGTTCATGCAGGGCGCCGACGCCATCGAGCACCTCTTCCGGGTGGCCTGTGGCCTGGACTCGCTCGTCATCGGTGAACCCCAAGTGCTGAGCCAGGTCAGACAGGCCCTGGTGCTGGCGCAGGAAGCAGGCGCGACCGGCCCATCACTTAACAACATCTTCGGGCGAGCCATCCGCCTCGGCCGCCGGGTGCGCAACGAGACGCCTCTCGGGCGCCTGGGCCGCTCCATCGGCGACATTGCAGCCGACTACCTGAACAGCCGGTTCGACGGCCTGGACGGCACGCATACGCTCATCGTCGGAGCGGGTGAAATCGCGCGGGACGCGGCGTCTGGGTGCCGCAAGGCCGGGGCGAAACTTACCATCGCGAGCCGTACCCTCGCGTCGGCCATACAGCTGGCCGACGAGCTCGATTCCGACGACGTCCATACCCTGGACAAACTGCCGTCCCTGCTTGAAACGGTGGACGTGGTAATAGTGGCGCTCTCCGGCGATTTGAAACTGAACCAAGCCGACTTTTCAGACCACGACAGGTCCGATCTGCTGGTGCTGGACCTTTCTGCGCCCAGCGTGGTGGATGCCCGAAGCCGCGGATATCTGGAAGTGGTCGATCTGGAACAACTCCCCGGGCCCCGGGGGCCCGAGATCACCGACGCCATGATCGACGCAGAGTCGATGGTCAAAAAAGAGGTGGCGGACCTGATGCACTGGGCCGATACCCGGGCTTCGGGACCTGCTATTCAGGAACTGCGAGCTTTTGCCCAGGAAATCGTCGAGGAAGAGGTCAACAGAATAGCGGGATCGCTCGACGTACCTCCCGAACAGTTCGCCAAAATAGAGGAGCTGGGCAACCGGATCGCCAACAAACTGCTACACGGACCGACGGTGGAGTTAAGGCGGTGCAACGACGCCGATCGTGCCACCATCCGAAAAATCTTTCGCCTCGACTCCACGCGTTGATGCGCTGCGAGCCCGCCTCGAGCCGCGCGCGCAGGACCTTGAGGTCCTCTTCGTTCGCGTTGACGGCCGCGCGCGCCTCGTCGTGCTCGCTGCGCACCGCGCCGAGCACCTCGTGCGCGTCCATCGCGCGGTGCGTCGTCTCCGACAGCTCCTCGCGGCTCATGACGATGCGGCCGACCAGCTCGCCCTGCTGCCGGGCGCC
>JAHWKV010000083.1 GCA_019347725.1 Actinomycetota bacterium | reverse complement strand
CCCTGTGCGCGGGGCGGCTCGCCCGAGGTCTCAACAGCCAGCCCGGCCGGAGGCAGTAGCCGATGAGCATCGACAGGCTGAGCGGCGGGCCATCGAGGAGCGGCTGCTCGAGGACGAGATGCGCTCGTCCTATCTCGACTACGCGATGAGCGTGATCGTCGGGCGCGCCCTGCCGGACGTGCGCGACGGCCTAAAGCCGGTGCACCGCCGGATTCTGTGGGGAATGCTCGGTCTTGGCGTTCGTCCCGGCACCGCGTACAAAAAGTGCGCCAAGGTTGTCGGCCAGGTCATGGGCAACTACCACCCCCACGGCGACATGGCCATCTACGATGCGCTGGCCCGCATGGCCCAGAATTTTGCGATGCGCCACACCCTGGTGGACGGGCACGGAAACTTCGGGTCGGTCGACGGAGACCCTCCGGCCGCCGCCCGGTACACGGAGTGCCGGCTGAGCTCTCCGGCGATGGAGCTGCTGCGGGACATCGGCGAAGACACGGTCGACATCGGTCCCAACTACGACGGGGAGGAACAGGAGCCCGCCGTGCTGCCGGCCCGCTTCCCGAACCTGTTGGTCAACGGCTCCGCCGGCATCGCGGTCGGGATGGCGACCAACATCCCGCCGCACAACCTCGGCGAGGTCATCGACGCAACTGTGCGGGTGATGGAGGACCCCGACTGCACCATCGCCGACCTGAACGCCATCATCAAGGGCCCCGACTTTCCCGGTGGGGGAGTGATCCTTGGGCGCGCCGGCATCACCGACGCTTACGGGACCGGCCGCGGGATTGTGCGGGTGCGGGCCCGCTGCGAGATCGAAGAGACCAAGCGCGGGTCGCGCATAGTCGTCACCGAGCTGCCCTTCATGGTTTCGGGCGACCGGCTGATCGAAAAGGTCGCGGACCTGGTCAACAGCAAGAAGATCACCGGCGTATCCGGCGGCCGCAACGAGACCAACCGCAAAGGCACCCGCATCGTCATCGAGCTAAAGCGCGACGCAATTCCCCAGGTGGTGCTCAACAACCTCTACAAGTTCACGCAGATGCAGGACTCGTTTGGGATCAACATGCTCGCTCTGGTCGACGGCGTGCCCCAGACCCTGCCGCTGAAGAACGTTTTGCGCCACTACCTGGACCACCAGGTCGAGGTCATCACGCGGCGCACCGCGTACCGGCTGCGCAAGGCCGAAGAGCGCATGCACGTGCTCGAGGGCCTGTTGGTGGCCCTGGACCACATCGACGCGGTGATCACTCTCATTCGCGAGGCACCCTCGGCGGAAGAGGCCCGCAGCGAGCTGATGGGCCGTTACGGCCTGAGCGAGATCCAGGCCAACGCAATTTTGGACATGATGCTGCGCCGTCTGGCCGGTCTGGAGCGGGAGAAGATCCGTCAGGAGGCCGCGGACCTCGCCAACACCATCGCGGACCTCAAGGCCCTGCTTGGCTCCCGGGAGCTGCAGAACCAGGTGATAAAGGACGACCTGCTGGGCATCAAGGAGAAGTTTGCGGACGCCCGGCGCACGGACATCGTCGCGGACGAGGGCGAGTTCAACATCGAAGACCTGATCGCCGACGAGGACGTGGTGATCACCATCACCCGAGGTGGCTACATCAAGCGAGTTAAATCCTCGATTTACAAGACGCAGGGTCGCGGCGGCCGGGGTGTGATCGGGGCCAAGCCCAAGGAAGGCGACATCGTTCAGCACATGCTGACCACCAGCAACCACGCCTTCGTGATGATCTTTAGCAACCGGGGCAAGGTGTATCGGCTCAAGGCCCACGAGATTCCCGAAAAGGACCGCACCTCGCGGGGCATATCGATCCGCAACCTGCTGCCGTTTGTGCAGGACGAGGCAGTCGCGGCCATCATCGACACCCGGGACTACGAGACACACCAGTTCCTGGTGATCGCAACCCGCCAGGGGATCGTCAAGAAGACTCTGTTCAACGCCTACAACTCCTCGCGCAAGGACGGGATCATCGCGATCAACCTGAGGGAGGACGATTCCCTGGAGACCGTCAAGGCGACCTCCGGCAACAACGAGTTGATCATGGTCTCGAAAAAGGGGATGGCAATCTGCTTTAGCGAGACGGACGTGAGGCCCATGGGTCGTACGGCGGGAGGGGTCATCGGGATGAAGCTGGTCGAGAGCGACAGCATAGTCGGCTTCGACGTGGTGAGCGAAACCGGAGAGTTGCTGATTATCACCAGCGGCGGGTTCGGCAAACGTACCTGGCTCAATCGCTATCCCCGCCAGCGCCGCGGCGGCCGGGGAGTGAAGACGGCCCGGCTGATCGGTCAGCGCGGCGTCATCCGGGGCGCCGCGGTAGTGGGGGTCGACGACGAAGTCTTCTTGATCGCCAACGACGGCCAGGTGATCCGAATGGCCGTGAAGCACATTTCTCGCCAGGGCCGCGATACCACCGGTGTGCGGGTTATGCGCCTGGACAAGACCGTGGAGATCGCCGCCATGGCGCCGGTGACCGAGGCCGACGAACCAGCTGAGTAAGCTGGAACGGCGCTGCACCAGTACAATCGGTTCTCTTGGGGCTATAGCTCAGCTGGTTAGAGCGCAGCACTGATAATGCTGAGGTCCCTGGTTCGACTCCAGGTAGCCCCACTCAGTCGGAAAGCGGGTCCCCTACGCTGAACACCAGCAGGGCGACGTCATCCTGGCCGTCGCGCCCCCGGCCCATTGCCTCGATTACGGAATCGCACAGCCGCTGCGCATCTCCCGGGGCGGCGGCAGCTTTTTCCAGGCGCTCAAAGCCCAGGTCCAGCGACAGCTGCCGGTCCTCGACCAAGCCATCGGTATAAAAAAGCAACTTGAAGCTGGCCGGCAGCGCAACACGTGACTCCACGTAGGACTCGCCGGCAACTGCGCCTACCGGCAATCCGATCGGCCCTCGCACGTATTGCGTAGAGCCCCTTTCGGTTACCAGCAGCGGCGGAGGGTGACCTGCACTGGCTACGAGCAGCGTGGCTTCGGCGGGATCGTATAGCGCATATAACACGGTAGCGAACCGGCCCTCACCGGTTACGTGCTGAGCAAAGTTATTGAGCCTCCCGAGCACCGTAGCGGGGGAGGGATCCTCAAACGCGTAAGCCCGCAGCGCGTGGCACAACCGCCCCATCGTTGCTGCCGCGGCGACCCCCCGGCCGACAACGTCGCCCACCACCAGGCCCACCTTCACGTTGTCGAGCTCGACAACGTCATACCAGTCTCCGCCCACATCCAGGCTGGGGTGCGCGGGGAGGTACCGGGCCGCCGCAGACGAGCCGGGCAAGGTCGGCTGCACGTCGGGCAGGAGGCTTCTTTGCAGCACCTCCGCCGTACCGCGCTGGGTTTCGTAGAGACGGGCGTTGTCGATGGCGACTGCCGCCTGCGCGGCGATGCCCGAAACCAGCTGCTCGTCTCGCTCCGAGAACACACCCGCCGCCGAGTGGCCGAAAAACAGCCCGCCGATGACCTCACCGGTGCGGGAAACGACGGAGACGGCAAGGTAGCTCCTGACGGGCAGGTGGCCCTCGGGCATCCCGAGGTAGGGGGAGTTGAGCCCGTAGGAGGGGTGCTCGGTGACGTCGTGTATCCGTACCGGCGCCTCCCCACGAAAGGTGGGTCCGAAGATCGCGGTATTGCGGGGCATCGGGAAACCTTCGAACGATTCCCTCGAGACTCCGGCAAGCGAATACAGCAGGAAGGACTCGCCGTACTCGTCCTCGACGTTATAGAAGAAGGCTCCGAAGTCGGCTTCGACCAGATCTGTGGCCAGATCGGTAACCGCCTGAACCACCTGCTCCAGCTCCAGCTCGGCGGTCAGGGCCGCACCTACGCGGTTGAGTGTTTGCGCGAGATAGGTTTGCTCTCTAAGGCGCTGTTCGGCAACCTTGCGGTCCTCCAGCTCCGCAATGCGCCGCTGGAGCGCCTCGGCCATGCTGTTGAACTCCACGCCCAGGCGACCGACCTCACCGGACCCATGGGCTGGGACACGGGCCGCATGATCGCCGCCGGCAATGCGGCGGGCCGCGCTGGCCATCGGTCGCAACGGCAACAGGAGGCTTCTACCCACCAACCCCACCACAACCCCCGAGACGACGACTACGGCAAGAAGGATGGCGACCAAATCGAGCGCTACCGCCCGTATGGAGGCCAGAGCATCACCCTCTCGTTGTTGGACCACAACCTCGGCCAAGAGCATCGACGTCGGGGCGGAGGCAAACAAGAACGGCTCCGAATCCTGTGTCGCGGAAAACGGCCTACCCGAATCCCCCCTGTCCTCCGGGAGATCGAAGCGCTCCCTGTTGACTACCCTGTCCCTTTGCTGATGTACGACGATGGTTCCGGAGCTGTCCACCACAAAGGCCGACCGGGTTGGTTCGAACTGAAGGTCCGTTGTGGGCCTGGCCAGCTCTTCCGCCGGGAGCTCGGCCACCAAAAACCCCACGAGGGTTCCCGGAGGCCTTTCAATGCGAACGGCCAGCTCAACGGTGGGAGGTACAGTCGAGTCGAGGGTGGAAATGTAGTGCCGTTCGGCAAGCTGGCGGCCGAGTTGTGGTCTCGGCGGCAGCTGGTTTGCCTCGGCACCGCCGCGTGGGGCGGCGGTAGCCACCGGCGAACCATCCGCGCTATAGGCAGAGAGCCGGTCGAGGTCGGTGCGGGTCTTCATTAAGACATTAAGCTCGGACTGAGTGTCCGGTCCCAACTCCTCCACACTGCTGCGCGTGGCGTTGGTGCTCAGGGTCTGGAGGTGGGTGCGAACTCGATCGTCCAGACGGCTGGCCAGGCTACGGGCCAGAGATTGGTTTTGCTGGTCGATCTCGGCCCTGAGCGCATCGCCGGCGGAGGATGCGATAAGCCAGCCCCCCACAAGCCCTGTCGCCAGGCCGGCCAGGGCGACGGCCAGCAGTAGGCGGGCCAGGACGGATCCGCCCGCGATGCGCTTAAGGAAGGACACGATTGGCTTCCCTCACAATGCCTGCCGGCAGCTCAATCCCGTGCCGGTCGGCAACGCTGCGGTTGAGCGTGAGGATGAAGTGGCGGGGGTCCTCCACCGGCAATGCCCCGGGGGACGCCCCGTTCAACAGCCGGACGGCCTGCCGGGCCAGCTGGCGGTTGAGCGCTTCGCTGTCGGGGCGCAGAGTGAACAAAGCCACCTCGGCAGCATCTATGTTGGCGACTACGGGAACGCCGATGCCCTCGGCGGCTTCGACGAGGGCAGGCAGGGCCCGGGTGGCCGTCGGTGAGATCGACAGCAGCAGCAGCTGGACCTGCCTTTCTCCCAGCCGTCGCACCGCTTGCTCAACGTCGGACTCGTCGGCAAACTCCTCTGTTACTAGATCCAGGCCCTGCACCGCGGCCTCGGTGGCGAAACTCTGTTTGCTGGGAAGGGCCGCCGGATCGCCGGGCGGGAATGCCAGCCCCACCCTTTTCAATTCCGGCATGATGCGCCGAGCTAGCGCCAGGGTCCTGTCCGCCGGAACCTGGAAGGTGACGCCGGTCAGCCGCCCTTCGGGCTGCAGTTCGTTTCCACCAAACCGGCTGCGGTGGGGTCGTTGGATAGGAACAACACATTTGCATCGGGCGCGGCCTCGGCGGCTATCCGGGCTCCCGAAGTTGAGTAGGCGACGATAATCTCAGCACCCTGACTGCGCCATCGTCTAACGGCCGAGGCTGCCTCATGCGGATCGGGATAGACCGATCGGCAACCGTATCTGGCAGCTTGCCGATGCCGGCTACCGCCTTCGGCCCGTACACGTCGAACTCGTCGACCTCGCGACGCCGACCTTCCAGCTTCACACGCAGGACCGGTGTCCCCTGCCGGTTGCCGGCGTTGAGGATCGCGCGCAATCCCTAG
>JAHWKV010000082.1 GCA_019347725.1 Actinomycetota bacterium | reverse complement strand
GTCGTGATCGACGAAGCCGCCTACGCTCATTGCTCCCAGCCACTCCCGAACGTAGCGCTCGTTTAGCCCGGCTGCTTCGGCGATTTGGCCGCTGGTGGCCGGCGGCAGTGTGGCCATGGTGTCGAACAGACCGGTTTGGTGGCCAATGCTCGTCATCAGGGCGAGCGCGCCGGAGTTAAGAATCTCAAGGAGGCGTGCGGCGAACTCCTCCGAGCCGGCGACGGTTTCCTCGCTCATGTCAGTGCTTCTTCTACTCCCCATCGGGCCAGTTAGCAACCCAGAGCCCTGCAGTGCCGGCATGGACAAGCCCCGCCCATCCGGTCTCGATCACCTTGGTCATCTCGTGCTCACGCATTGCCCGCAGGTCGGAGGATGCCGCCGTCCCTAACCTTCGGACGCTGAGGTCGAGCGTAGACTGTCCTAGGCAGCCTCTAACATCTGGAAGATGTCGATAGGAGGTAGTGGATGGCTCACATCCTGCAGTCGGAATCACGTCGGTATACCTACGCCGACCTGGCGGAGTTTCCGGACGACCGCTACCGCCGGGAAATCATCGACGGCGAACTCATCGTGACTGTTTCGCCTGTTCCTCGCCATCAGAAGGCGGTGATGAACATTTCCGGCCGCCTCTACGGGTACCGGCAAACGTACGGAGGCGAAGTGTATCCGGCTCCGCTAGACGTTTACTTTGCCGAGGACAGCGTCGTCGAGCCCGATGTCCTGTTCATCCGGGCGGAGCACCTCGGGCAGATCGGCGACAAGTACGTGAGCAACGCTCCTGACCTGGTCGTTGAGGTTTCCTCACCTACCACTCGCCGGCTGGAGCTGGTGCGCAAGCGCGAGCTGTACGAGCGGTTCGGGGTGCCGGAGTACTGGTACGTCGACCTCGAAGCCGAGCGGGTTGAGCAGTATGTGCTGACTGAAGGCCGCTACCCGCCCCCGACGATCCTGTATCCAGATCAAGTGCTTGAGTCGGCGCAGCTGATCGGCTTTTCGATCGAGGCCAAGGAGGCTCTGGCTTCGGGTCCCGAGCCGGAGGCCGAGGCCGATCCCTAGCAGCGTCAGTCTAATTAGGCTCGTCCTCAACCGCGCCAGAGCGTAGTCCAAGCGGTAGTGCTGCTACAGACGTGTGAGATGGGTATGATGTTTGTATGAAGAAACGGGAGCGCCTATCGGCATCGGTTGACGCAGATCTGCTGGCCATTGGCCGTGATGCGGTTGCCGAGGGCCGCACGGGCTCGCTAAGTGCCTGGGTCAACGATGCGCTGCTTCTCAAGGCCGAGCACGATCGGCGAATGAAGGCCTTGGATGCGTTCTTGGATGCGTACGAGGCCGAGCATGGCGACATCACCCAGGACGAGATTGATGCGGCAACCCGCAACTTCCGCAGCAGGGCTACCGTGGTTCGGTCTCCCCCGGCACATCCGGCGATCACGGAACCGGGGCGGCTTGAGTCTGATTCTTGATGCCGGAGCCTTTCTCGCCGTGGAAAACGGTGATCGTGATGTCGTCGCTTTCATCAAAGGCGAGCGCCTGGCCGGTCGCCTGCCCATCACTCACGGCGGTGTGGTTGGCCAGATCTGGCGAGGTGGTGCAGCTCACCAGGCACCCGTGGCCCGGTTGCTGAACGGAACTGACGTGAGGGATTTAGATGCTGATTTGGGCAAGCGGGCGGGAGTCCTTCTCGGGGCCACCGGGACCGCCGACGTCGTGGACTCTGCGCTGGTCTGTCTTTCCGTCGACGGTGATGAAATTCTTACCTCAGACCCCATCGACCTTGTGGATCTAGCCCGAAACGCCGGGACGCACGTGGACTTGATTCCGGTGCACTAGGCGCTTTTTGCCTCTGGTCCACCCGTCGCGCTACCTGCGCACGCAGAGGTAGCGCGCAAATACCTGATCCTCGCTGTACACGGCCTCCTCTATCGTGAAGCCCGCCCGCTCCAGCATCGGCTCCAGCAGCCACGTGAAGGTGCTGTGCTCGTCCCGGATGTGCTCCTCGAGGTCGGCCCTTGCCCAACTTGGCTGATCGCCGGGTGCCGCGGGTGCATAGGTATCGATCCAGCTCTGCAGCCGCTGAGCGGTCTCGTCGGGCGCAAAGCCGTACACCACATCCGACAGCCGCAGCAGGCCGCCCGGGCGCAGGAAGGACGCCATCCGGCTGAGCGCCACCGCCTGCCAGAACTCTGGCAGGTGGTGCAGGGCATACCTGCTGTAAACGAGATCGGCCGGTTCCAATGAGTGCCGGTAGGTCAGGAAACCGGCCAGCTCGCAGCTGACGTTGGCAAGGCCCAGGGAAGCCAGCTTGGCCTTGAGCTCGTCCAGCATGACGGGGGAGATGTCCACCGCCGTGACGTGGGCGACCACCGGGGACGCTGCGACGGCGAACTGTCCGGTGCCCGTTCCCATATCGACCACTTTTGCGTTTGCGCCCATGCCCCAGTCTTGGAGCATGGCCACCTCGTTGGCGGCCCCGGAGTCTTCTATTTGGTCGTACCGCTTGGCGTGGGTGGGGTCGCGGTTCTCGCGGCCGGCAAACGCCAGCTCGTCGGGGACCCAGGATTCGGTGCCGTCCAGCATCTGGCCATCCTGACCCAACGTGCCGGCGGCAGCAACGGCGGAGGTCTACGAGCTGATGGATGTGGAATGGGATCTGCTGTGATGACCCGGCCCTAGGGCTCCATCGACCAAGCCGCTTATTTTTCTTCGTTAGACTTGTCATAGGTCCTGCGTAGCATCTGGAAGACGCATACAGGAGGTAGTTCATGGCCCAGGCTCTGCAACCGGAAGCCCGCCGATACACCTACGCCGACCTGGCGGAGTTTCCGGACGATCACTACCGGCGGGAGATCATCGACGGCGAGCTGGTCGTGACGGCCTCGCCGATTACGCGTCACCAGAGAGCGGCCGGCAGGATCTTTTTTCGTTTGGAGGAGTACCGCCAAGACGAAGGCGGGGAGGCCTTCTTCGCGCCGTTAGATGTCTTCTTCGCGAACGACAACGTCGTGGAGCCGGACGTGCTGTTTGTGCGGGCCGACCGCATCGAACAAATCGGTGACCGCTACGTCAAAAGTGCACCGGACCTGGTGGTGGAAATCTCCTCGCCTTCCACGCGGCGGTTGGAGCTGGTCCGCAAGAAGGAGCTGTACGAGCGCTTCGGCGTGCCCGAGTACTGGTACGTCGACCTCGAGGCGGAACGGGTCGAGGTCTACGAGCTGACCGATGGACGGTACCCGGCTCCGGCGCTTCGTTATCCGGGCGAGACGCTGGTCTCAGCCCGGCTCCCGGGCTTCTCGATGCCGGCCGACGAGGCTTTGGCCGTGAGCTAGGAGTCCCCGGCGAGCTGAGTACGCCGGGTAGGGTCGCAGAAGTGGACATGTGACCAATAGGTCACGTATAGTTTCGTTCATGGATGACGCCGTGTTCCGAGCTCTTGCCGACCCGACCAGGCGGGGCCTTCTCGACGAGCTGTTCCACCGCGACGGTCAGTCGCTCTCCACCCTGGAGGAGCGCTTCGACATGACCCGATTCGGTGTGATGAAGCATCTGAGGATCCTCGAGGAAGCCTCCTTGGTCGTAACCAGGCGCAAGGGCCGAGAGAAGCTGCACTTTTTGAACCCGGTACCCATCCGACTCGTCCATGACCGATGGGTGAGCAAGTTCGCCGAGCCTTGGGCTGCAGGTCTGAGCGGCCTCAAGGAGAGTCTGGAGAAGACGATGGAAAAAGTGTTCGAGATCTACATCCGCACCACGCCGGAGCGCCTCTGGGAGGCGATCACCGATCCGCAGATCCGCACCAAGTACAACTTCGGGGCCCGCGCCGAGTCGGACTGGACGCCAGGCGCCCGCCTGGAGATGGTGCACCCCGACGCTCCCGGCCTGCTGGGCGAGGGCGAGGTCGTAGAAGCCGACCCGCCTCGGCGTCTGGTGCACACCATGAAGGCGCTGTGGAGCGATGACGTGGCCGGCGAGGGGTTCTCCCGCGTCACGTGGGAGATCGAGCAGGTGAACGACTCCTGCCGCCTGGTGCTCACCCACGACGAGCTGCGCGAGGGCGCTAACGAAGAGCTGTACGGCGGCTGGCCGATGATCCTGTCCGGGCTCAAGACCTGGCTGGAGACCGGCGAGACGCTGACCACGCCGGGGTCGTTGATGTACTCGGGCCAGTAGGGCGCGGGCCAGACCGTCGGGAGCAACCCGGCGGTGTGGCCGGTCCGTTTAAGCCCCAGCGCAGAATCTGCTGAATTCCTGGGGAAAGCGTCATGGTGGGTGGCTGGCTCAGGGGTGCACGGCATTGGTCGTCCTGGGGAGTGTTGGTAGGCTGCGAGGAAGTGCTGAAAACACCCGGTGGCTAGGAGTCGAGCATGCTCGTAGAGATCTGGTCCGACGTTGTGTGCCCGTGGTGCTACATAGGCAAGCGGCGGTTTGAGACGGCGCTGCGCGGCTTTGAGGGTGCCGGCGACGTCGAGGTGCAGTGGCGCAGCTTCAGCTCAACCCCAACCAGCCCAAGGGATCCCGGGAGCTGTCTTTGCAGCACCTGGCCGACAAATACGGCGTCACTCTCGAGCAGGCCAAGGCGATGCACCAGCGGGTGGCGGACCTGGCCGCCGCCGAGGTGGGTGTCGCCGAGGAGGAGACCCGCCGGGTCTTGGAGTCCGACGAGTACGTCGACGAGGTCCAAGATGACATCCGCACCGCCCGGGAACTGGGCATCACCGGGGTGCCCTTTTTCGTCATCGACCGCAAGTACGGGATCTCGGGGGCGCAGCTGGCCGAGGCCTTCCTGCAGGCGCTGCAGACCGCCCGCAGCAGCGCCGCCTAGGTAATCCGCGGCAGCCCGCCCGAATGCCGCGTACCTTTCTAGGGGTTGCCTGGCGGCACAAACAGTGTCGGCTCCGTGGTTTTCGGGTAAGGAAGTATAGATAACCACCCAACGGCTCGGGAGGCACGAAATATGGTCGCGGGACTCAAGAAGCCAGGTCCAGCATCCTTTTTTTCCAAAAGCAAACACCAGGAGGCCGTACATGACTTCGCGTAATGTGGACACCCTGACGCACGAAGAGAGGCTCGATATCCCCGAGAGGGATCAGCCGGTCAGTCCTGCGCCAACGCCGGGCGAAAACCTGTTCGTGATCGGATTCAACGAATTCCACCGCCCGCTCCTGGAGGCCGTTACCGAGACGCAAGGGTGCAATTTTCACCCGCTTCTTAGGCAGGAGGAGCTACTTAACTCGGAGCGGATTCCGATCCGGCAGCTGGTCCAAGAAGCTCATCGCCGGCTGGATGAGTTCGAGGGCTCGGTAGACGGTGTCTGCACATATTGGGATTTCCCGGCGAGCTGCATCGTGTCGATCGTGGCTGAGGAGAGAGGGCTTCCCCACGTGCCGATCGAGGCAATTTTGCGCTGCGAGCACAAGTACTGGAGCCGAGTCGAACAGCAGAAGGTGATACCGAACCACGTGCCGCGCTTTGTAGCGGTCGATCCGTTCGCCGAGCCGGAACAGATCGAGCTCGATTTTCCGTTCTGGCTGAAACCGGTGAAGTCATTCAACTCCTACCTTGGGTTTTACATCGGCGGGCCCGAGGACCTGGAGTATGCCATCGGTCGCATCCGTGCCGAGATTGGCCACCTGGCGGAGGCGTTCAACGACGTGCTCGCCCATGTAGATATGCCGCCCGAGATAGCGGCAGTGGATGGGTGGCACTGCATCGCGGAGGAGATCGTCTCCGGTGGCCGGCAGTGCACAATTGAAGGGTACGAATACGCCGGCGAAATGCACTTTTTAGGCGTTATTGACTCGCACAGGCACCCCGGAAAGTCCACCTTTTCGCATTACCAGTACCCCTCCACGCT
>JAHWKV010000081.1 GCA_019347725.1 Actinomycetota bacterium | reverse complement strand
TAGCAGGCGCCTATAGGAGAAAATTGCGCCCCCCAAATCCTTCATGCGTTGCTTGTTGATCCAGTGGTCACTTTTCGGATCGAACCATTCCGCTTGTTTTAAACGATCGATCGCTTCATCTGTAGCCCTCAGCATTAAGAGGATTCCGTGGAGGCGGTAATGAAGCTGGGTAACGAGTACGCCGAACTGAACAAACACGTCGTGATGACGGCTACTACCCGAGTCCTTAGACACAATTCCGCCTAACGTGCATTCCTACGGACCCGCATAACGTTCCGGCACGCTGTCGGATGCGTCGATCGACGGTTTATCGGGGTGTTACCAAGCACCAGCACTCAACCAGTTTATGCCTGTGCGGACCGCCCTGCGCCGGCTTAGAGCTGGATCGGCCCTATCGGCAGGTCGGAGTCGACCTCCTCCAGCTCCCGGCCCCTGGTTTCCGGCAGCTTGATGTATAGGAGGCTCAGCAGGATCACCGGTCCCGCCAGGTAGACGGAGGCCATCGCGAAGCTGCCTGCGGTGTCCGCCAAGATTCCGAACAGGGCCAGCCCGGCCACCGCACCCAGCACCCCTGAGGCCGTGATCCATCCGGCTGCGGTGGAGCGCATGGAGGTTGGGAACAGCTCGGTGGACAGGGCTCCGGAGGCCGGCGTGTACACCGCCGCGGCGAACATGGCTCCAAGGTAGCCCACAACCACCCCTACGGGTCCGGACGAGTACGTGACTATGGCGGCAACCGATACCCCCGCCAGGGCGACAGCGCTGCTTACACGCCGGCCGAGATGGTCTGCCGTCCAGCGGCCGGCAACGAGGCCGGCCAGTCCCAACGGACCCGCGGCCAGCACCGCCTGCGCCATGACCGAGCGGTCCAGGTTCTGCACGCTCTCGGCAAAGAAGAATACGAAGGTGTTGGCCGGGCCGGTCACCAGGGCGGCCGCACCGGTGAGCAGACAGATCAACGCCAGGCGTCCCCGGAAGGCCGGCGGGACCGGGTTCAGCAAGAAGCGGATGCTCGGCAGGGCCTTGGATTGAGCGTTGGTAAACAGCTTGGGTTCGGTGATCCGGCGCGCACTCAGCAAGACCATCACCAGCGGCACCACCGACAGGGCGAACAGCAGGCGAAAGCCCAAGGCCTCTCCCCCGGCGGCTCGCAGCAGCACCGTCGTGCCGGCGCCGAGAGCGTACGCCGCCCCCACCAGCGCCACCGCCTTGGAGCGCTCGTCGGTGCGGGTCACCTCGGCGGAGATGACCACCGCAACCGCGTTCGCCGCCGACAATAACGGGCGGGCCAGGGCAAGGATCGCCACGAACCACCAGAAACCGGGCGCCAGCGCGGCTACGGCAGTAAGCGCCAGCCCCAAACAGGTGCAGATGAGAATCAGTGCCCGGCGGCCGGCCCGGTCTGCCCGGCTGGCCAGCGGCAGGGCGGCCAGCGACCCCAGCCTGATCACCGCCAGGCCGACACCGAGCGTGGTTCCCGTGAGCCTTAGCTCATCGCCCTCCGACGTCGTGATGCCGAAGGCCTCGGCGACGTCGGATAGCGATGCGGTGGCCACAAACTGTGCGAACCCCGCGGCTAAGGCCAGGATCGCCGGAGGGACTACTGCCGGATGTATCCAGTCAGTCGGCCGTAAGAATCGACTCTTGCCCGTCACCATGAAACGGTGAAGTTCAGTGCGCTAAAGCTCTTGATCGTCATCAAAGGACTCGCGTAGCAGTGCCGCCCGCCGAGCCATCTCCTCGAGGAGTTCTATAGGGTCCTGGTCGATCTTTCTAGCGCAGTACTCCACGACGGCGACCGAAAAGGCGTGTGCGTTCATCGCTTGGTCGGCGGGCCGGCGACTTAACTGTGCAAAGACCTCGTTGGCACCGTCGACGTCGCCCCGAAAGACGTGGGCTAGGCCGGCGGCCATAACCTGTATAGATTCGGCCGTCATGCGGTTGGCGCGGTTGCGGTCCCCTTCGCTAAGACTTCCCCACAGGTCATCATCGTTCACCACGCGACCTTTCTTTGAGCCTTCCGTTACCAGGCTAGCAGCACGATTCCGCTTACTATGGTTAGGTGCCTTTGATCTTCCCACGGGGTCGGCGGTCGACCGTCGGAGTCCGCGCCCTTGTTGGCTTACTTTCCGCCCTATCCCTGCTGTCGTCCTCCTGCTCGCTATCCTCCGAATCCACGCCTGCCTCGGCTGACGATGCGCGCCCTGCGCCGCCGCAGGAGGCCGCGCCGTCGCCCGCTGAAGCGCCTCCACCGGCCAAGGTCCGCAGCGTCACCGAACAGAACTGGACCCCGTTTGCAACGGTCGGAGGCATCCTTTTGATGCACCCGGCACAAAGAATCGAGCGGGTAGCCTTCCACGAATCCAACCACGAGGGCGCTCGCCAGATGGATGCATTACCGAGCGCGGCGGCGCCTGTGACGCTGGAAAGCAGGGAGCGCAGAACCGGCTCTCGAACTGCCGCCGACATAGTGACCGAGCCCTCGGAAGAGATCCGTTCGGTAGTCACGGGCACGGTCATACGCAGCGGCAGCTACGTGCTGTACTGCGACTACAAAGATCACTATCTGGTCATCGAGCCGGATGCCCACCCAGGGTGGGAGGTCAAGATGCTCCACATGGCCGGCATGAATGTGACGAAGGGCGACCGCGTCGTGGCGGGCGTTACCGTCGTGGCGCCGGGGCCGGCACTGCTGGCCTTCGAGTCACAGGTTGACGAGCTTACCACCGGAGAAAGACACTGGCCTCACGTGCACGTCGAGGTAGTGGATCCATCCATCCCCAACATCTCTTCGCCCGGCGGCGGTTGCTAGAGCCACTTGTCTGCCGCCGCCACCAAGTCGTGCGAACACGGGTCCCCTACCATCGGCCGTACGAAGAAGGGCAGCTCCTTGACCATCAGGTCCATGAAGTTCCTAACGCCCGGCTCGCCGCACATTGCATTGATGTAGATCTGCGCCTCTTCAGCGCAAATGTTCTGGCCTAGCTTCGCCCGTAGCTGTGCATCGACATGATCGGCTACCGCAGCCTGATCCGGGTTGGAGGCCTTGGCCTTTGCGACCAGATCCAGCAGCCAGTAGATCTTCTTGTCATCCAGCTGGGCGCAGTCCACGCTCGATCCGGCCGGCGCCCGGCTGACCATTGGAGCGTACACTGCAGAAGCCGAACTCGGAACAGGTGCACGTGTGGCAGAGGGCTTCCTCGAGCTCATCTCGCCCTGAGCCACTTCCGTCCCAGCTGTGGGATTATCCGCATCCTCCACGACCAGCTCGGCCACCCGTATGGGCTTGGAATCTCCTCCTGGGGCCAATGTCGTCTGCAGCGCGCTCACCCCGGGAGCGGCCTGGGCCGCCTGTACGGTGCCTATCACTGCGCCGGTTCCCACTCCCGCCATCATCAGCGCTGCTATCGCTACGAACTTCCCGGGGAGGCCTCTTAGGCAACCGGCGCCAATTACCTTCCGTGGACCAGGGCCCGCGCTACCGAGTTGATTGAAATCCATCGTTTAACGCTCCTGTCCGGTCGGGTTAAGCAGGCTGCCAAGCAAACCATCGACTTCGCCGGTTAAGCCGCTTACAACATCGAGGGTCATGCCCAGACCGTCGCCGAACACCTCGAGCGACTTCTCAATTGGGGCATCCATGGGTCCGGCGGGCTCCTCGGTCGGAGACGGCGCCGGCGCAGGTGATACGGGGAGGGCCTGGATGGCGTCGACCAGTCCGTTGAGTTGCTGTCCCAGCTGAGCAAGCTGATCCATGCCCGACGAACCGAGCGTGGATACCTGCTGAGCGCAGGCATTTGCCGCCGCCCCAGTACATTCGCCTGCTCCAGTGCAGCAGCTGCTTGCTGGGCGGTAACTATCCCGACGACCGAGTCCCCCAACCCCGCAACCGTCGAAGCAAGCTCACCGACGCACTCTGGAGCGGGTTTCGGCGCGGGCGGCGCTACAACAGCGGGTACCTCGTAGGACATCTGGAGATTGCCCATGTTTTCGACAATGGTCTCGGTGGGGCCGGACGGTGCCTGCTCCGCCGCGAGCACCGCCGACGGGAAGTCCAGCACCGTGCCGGGTTGATGCCCAGGCGACGCTGCGGATACCACGCCGGTGGATGCGAGCTCGAACCCGCCCAAGTTTGCGGTAGGCTCCAACCACCCACCATGCCGATTAGCGCCAGCGCGCTCCCTGCAATTTTGCCCGACGTTGATCTCAAGGTTCTCCGAAACATCTTTTGCGCCCCTCTTCCAAGATTCAGAAATTTTCGTTAGTAACTAATCGGCAGGTCTCGGAAAAAATTGCGCGAGAAATTCGATGTTTAGACAAAGTTTTGCCTAATTCTCTGGAGACTTAAGGGACAGGGACCCTGTTAGGGGGTGAGGACTTGCACTGAGGAATCGTCTAACAGCGACACTCCTCCGTGCTGGAGCCACCTCTGCGCTAGCTCGGGGCCGGCGAGCAAAGCCGCTTTACAAAGCGCCTCTCCCTCCACCGCGGTGGGCGCGAGGGCGCTCGCCTGCTACGCCGCTAAATACCGGGTGTCCGGTACCCGGGTCCTTTTCCCTCCACCGAAACGGTGCACTCGCCGCCAAAGCAGGTAAACGTCTTGGTCGCCTGTTTCAAACGCGCACTGCCTGCACTACCTCTACCGGCAAGCCCAACGCCTCCGCAGCCAGGTCCACCCGCTGAGCGGCGGAAAAGACCTCCAGCTCCAGGTCTACGCCGTCGCGCGCGACAGCGATCACCTCAAGGGTCTTGTCCCTCATGCGAACCTCGACTCCCTCCACCCGGCCGCCGTGCGTACGGTCGAGCCCGATCGCGATGCGCAACAGTCCGGCGCAGCAGCGCACCAGATACTGGTCGTCTTTGGACAAACTCGAGAATTCAGGATGCTTGGAGGCCGGAACGCCTTTGCGGTGATAGCGCGCGATCTGAGCCATCAACTCGATCTCCCGGTCGGTAAATCCAGTAAGGTGCTCGCTGTTTCGGATCACGTAGTAGCTGTGCTTGTGGTGTCCCGCGTGCGACAGGAACAGCCCCACATTGCACAGCAATGCAGCGGCCTCGAGATACTCCCGGGCGTCGTCGCCGAGCCCGTGGACGTCCGCCGTCTGGTCGAACAGATTCAACGCCAGCCGGGATACCTCAGCCGAGTGGTCCGGGTCTTCGTCCATCAGATGAGCCAGATGCTCGACACTACGCTTGCGCAGGTCCGACAGGTGATGCAGGCTACCGCCGTGGCGACGCCGCCACGCATCCAGCAAGACGCCTTCCCGGAGCGCGTACTCGGAAAAGCGCATCGACTTCAGCTCAAACTCCTCAAACACTGCCTCCAGGATCAAGGCGCCGGCCAGGATAATGTCCGCTCTCTTGGCATCCAGGCCGGTCAGCTTGGCGCGAGCGGCCGGAGTCGACGCTTTGATCAAGCTTTTCACCACGGAGTTCACATCCTTGCGGGTGAGCTCGAAAAAGTTCAAGGTTTGCAGAGCGGGATCGCCACGTTTGGCCAGGGCCATCGAACAAACGGCGCCAATGGTGCCCGAGGAACCGACGGCTACCTCAAAGCCTTGCTTGTTAACGGTGCGGGCGAAGGACGTCAGAATGGCTCTTACGTGGTCCCGACAAGCCTCCACCGAGCCGGACTTTAGCTTGTTGGATTCGAAGAAGCGCCGGGTCAACCGGATAGAACCCAGTTTGAAGCTGCGCGCAACCAGCGATTCACCCCGGACGCCCAGCAGCAGCTCGGAGATCGGTTTGCGCAGTTGGTGCTTCTCAAGGGCGTGTTCCCGCGCAACGCCGGCGCCGTACTGAAAGCCTTTGAGGAGGCCGTGCCCCCAGAGGATCCATTGCGGGTGCATCAGTTCTTCCTCGTTGGCGAG
>JAHWKV010000080.1 GCA_019347725.1 Actinomycetota bacterium | reverse complement strand
TCCGATCTATCATGGTCACCGCAGTCTGAAAGTTTGGCAACCCGGATCTCAGTATGCACGACAGCCGCAGGTGAGGGGCCGTTTATCTGTCGATAAACGGAGGGTACGACGGCTCTGAGGTAGGGAAGGAGTTTGACGAACGACTTGCCCTGGGTGCGGAATCGATAGGATATCGGCGTCTCCATATATACAAATCCCTTGGCCAGCAGATCCAAGGTGAGTACCTGCGCATAGTTGTAGTCGTGGACCACCTGGGCCTGGGCCGCTGCGTCCGAGGAGAAAGCCCGGTAGCCGCTCTGTCCATCCGAGATCCATCGGCGAGCACAAGCCGACAGCAAGACCGACAACACGCGATTGCCTAGCATTCGGTGAGCCTTCATGCGCCGGCTGCCGCCCGCAAAGCGCGAGCCAGACACGAAATCCGCTACGCCCTCGAGAATCGGGCGAGCCAGTACGTCGAGCTCCGCAGGATCGTATTCGGTGTCGGCGTCGCAAAAGGCGACCACCACCGCGCCCATCTCCAGCGCCTCGGACAGGCCGGTTCGTACCGCGGCGCCAAGGCCTTGTGTAGCCTCGTGGGAGACGACTCGAGCGCCGCCCAGCCGCGCCACGGCGGCGGTGTCGTCGGAAGAGCCGTCGTCGACGACCAAGCACCTAACCGGGTGGCCCATCACCTCCTCCGGAATGCGCCCGAGCACCTTTGGGAGGTTGCGCGCCTAGTTAAGGGCGGGTAGAAACAGCACGATTGGTCGGGTGGGGTCGACGATCGGCGCTGGCTGTGCGTGCCGGCGCATTGCGGGCTTGCGAGCCAGGCGCAGCCTGCCCAAAAACCCCGGCGCCGGATAGACCAAACCCACGGCCCCGGCCCCGAGCGAGTACAGGGTCTTGAGCGTATGGGCCGCCAGCGCAGCACTGAGGGCCGTTCCGGGCGAAGCTCCGAGCGCCACCAGCGCCCCGGTGGCTGCAGCCTCATAGGTGCCGAATCCGCCCGGCGCCAGCGCGACCACCTGGGAGAGGATCGTGGCGGCCGTGACGAGGACGGCTTCGGTGGCCGAGATCTCCAGGCCCGCCCACCGGCAGGCCTGCCAGATAACCGCCGACTCCAGTAGCCAGGCGGCGATGGCCCCGGCGGCCATCCATAGCCCGGGCATCCGGAGCCGACCGGCCATGGTGCGGCGCAACCGGGACATCCATATGAACCCGGCCGCGCCGACGATGCCAACGATGCCCACCAACGCTAGGAACGGCCCGGTTGCTGCCGGTCCGACGAGGGCGGGAGCCAGCACCGCCAAGAGCAGGGCCAACCCCAAGGTATCGGCGGCTCGCAGAGTGACGGTGGAGGCCAGCGCCTCTTGAAAGCCCACGGAGGCTCTCTTAACCGCGCTGCTAACTCTTAGGGCTTCGCCCAGGCGCAGCGGCAGCAGGTGGTTGCCGGCGATCGACAGGTGAATGGAGGTCAGGGCGTGGCCGAAGCCCAGTTCCGGAAGAAGGCGAGCCCACATGGCGGCACGCAGGGCAAACGCAAAAAAATAGGCTGCGATTACCAAAAGGAGCGAGACGGGGGCGGCGCTCACCGCTTCCCAGGTCGCCCGGAAGGAGTCGACGTCGAAGAAGGGCTTTAAGCCCAAGACGCTGAGGACCAGCACGGCGGTGCCCGCCACCCATGCCGCAGTTCTAGAAATCTTGAAGCCGAAAAACTTGGCGAGGCATGTAGGCAGCATCGCCGAGAAACTATCTTTAGCCCACCTAAATGTCTAGGGTTGGTTTACCTAAGAACTGTCCTATTCGGCCCTGGCCGGGAGCACCACCGGCTCGTGCCCGTGAGCCAGTTGGACGGCTACCGCGGTCCCCAGTGGAACGTCGGTGGTGTGGGGGAGCTGGCAGCGCAGGCGCCTACCAGAGGGCAACTGCACCTGGTAGAGGATGTGCGCACCTTGGAACTCTATGCCGACGACCCTTCCACTGCCCGCTGGATCGACCCGGAAGGTGACATCGTGGGGCCGCACCATGATCTCCATCCGGTCGCCGGTCAGCTGGCAATCGGAAGCGCAGCGCCCGGCCTCGCAGTCGATCTGGCCGTTGCCGCACAGCGTCACCGGAAGGAAGTATGCCTCGCCAAGGCTGGCTGCGACAAACCTGCTGGTGGGAAGGTGAAAAACCGTCTTCGGAGATCCAATCTGCTCCACACGGCCCGATCCCATCACCGCTACCCGGTCGCCAAGGGACATGGCCTCGAGCTGGTCGTGAGTCACGAACAAAACCGAGGCGCCGGCCCGCCGCAGGATCTCCACAGTTTGACCGCGCACCTGCGACCGCAGATTGGGGTCCAGGTTTGCGAAAGGCTCATCGAGGAGCAGGACCGTCGGCTCCGGTGCCAGGGCTCTGGCCAGGGCGACTCGCTGACGCTCGCCCCCGGACAGCTCGTGGGGGAAGCGTTTTAGGAACGAGCCCAGCTCTACCAGCTCCAGGACTTCGGCGACCCGCGATGCGACCTGCCTCCTGGACTTGCCCTTCAGGCCGAAGGCGATGTTGTCCCGGACGTTGAGGTGGGGGAAAAGGGTGTTCTCCTGGAACACCAGGCCCACCGAGCGATCCTCCGGCGGAACCGAGGCCGACGGTCCAAAAACCGGGCGGCCGGCCAGGAGAATCTCGCCGGCGTCGGGTTGCATGAGCCCTGCGATCATTCTGAGCAAGGTCGATTTCCCGCAGCCGCTGGGTCCGACGAGCGTAAGCAGCTCCCCGGATTCAATGCTCAAAGCAACGTTGTCGACTGCTGTGGTCGACCCGAATCGCTTCACGATGCCGTTTAGCTCGACGGCCGGCGGTTGCGTCTGTTGGTCGGGCGCCCTGGGCGGCGCTAGCGGCTCTCTGGTGCTCATGTGTTCACGTGTTCCAGTGTCACCGCGGCCGGTGAGGTGGGCAAATCCTCCGGACGGTCTCCGGCGCTAAGGCTACGGGTGAGCAGCGCCACCGGGACCAAGGAGGCGGCGATAATGGTTACCGAACCCAACGCCGCGTCCTCCCATCGGGACTGGGACGCCAGTTGCCAGATCCAAACCGGCAGCGTGTCAAAGCCGAAAGGCCTGAGCAGGAGGACCATGGGCAGCTCCTTGAGGGCGTCGATACCCACCAGCAGCAGGGCAACCGCGATACCGGTCTTGGTCATGGGCAAGTGGATCTTGCGCATTACGCGCAGCGGTTTGGCTCCAAGCGAACGGGCCGACAGAGTCAACTCCATCGGAACCTTCTGCAGGCTTGCGTCGATACCGTTAACCCCCAGCGCCATGAATCGCACCGCGTAGGCGTACGCCACGCCGACCAGCGACCCGGTTATCAGCAGCCCCGGTACTTCAATGCCCAAGCTGCTGAGAAGTCCATCGAGCGCGGCCAGAACGAGCAGGACGCCGATGGCGATCACGGGACCCGGCAGAGCATATCCCACGACCGTTAGCTGCGACATGACGCGTACCGGTCGGCTGGGGCTGAAGCGCCTTGCGTTGGAGACGCCAATTGAGGCTAGCGCCACCAGCGTCGCGGCCAGCAGCGCGAGGGTGACGCTGTTGGACAGGTAGGAGAAGTAATCCGATTCAAAACCGCCTCGGATGGCAGCCCAGTACAGCAGCTGCGCCACGGGTGCAAAGAACGCCACCGTGAGCACTGCGCAGCAGGTCGCGGTCGCCGCCCACGCGCGGGCCCCGTACAGCGCCTTGGTGGGTAGGACTCGGCGGGAGCCGGTGTGCTGCTCGTAGCGGGCACGGCCTCGCATAAGGCGCTCCAGGGCTAGCACGGCCAGCGCGAACAGCAGAACCAGCGAAGCGAGTTCGCTGGCCGCCTGGCGGTCGAACATTCCTTTCCACACCCGGTACACGCCCACGGAGACCGTCTGCACGTTGAAGTAGATGACAGTGGCAAAATCGGTGAGAGTTTCGAGCATCACTAAAGTCAGACCGGCCACCAGCGACGGCCGCGCCATTGGGAGCACTACTTTGCGTGCGGCCGCCAGGTGCCCGTAGCCGAGCGAGCGGGCAACCTCGTATCCGGTGGTGGCTTGTTCGCGAATAGCGGCTCGTCCCAGCAGATAGACGTAAGGAAACAGCGACAGCGACAGCACCAGGGCAGCCCCCCACAGGGAACGGACCTCCGGTACGGGCACGTCGGGGCCAAACAGGTCCCGTAAGGTTCCCTGGATCGGTCCGGTGAAGCCGAACACGGACATGAATACGAAACCCAAAATGTAGCCGGGGATGGCCAGAGGCAGTACCAGCATCCAGGTAAACGCCTTTCGCCCTGGAAAGTTGTAACCGGAGACCAACCAGGCCATGCCGCCGCCCAGGATCGCGGTCCCGACAAACACCAGGACCAGAAGCGCCACAGTAGACCAAAGCATTCCCGGCAGAACAGTCGACCACAGATGACTCCAGACCTCGGCCGTAGGGTTCAATAAGCTCCAGCCGATAACCACGGCGGGAGCTAGGCACACCAAAGCGATAACCGCTACCAGAGCTGCCCATGCCCGCTCTGTGCGGTGACCGCGCTTTACCAGTTTCTCCAGGCTATTCGTAGCCGGCCTCATCCATCGCTCGTATCGCATCGGCGTTTAGCGACCCGTACTCGGCTGCGCCAAGCTCGTCCTGTTTGAACTCGGCGCCGAACTCACTCGCTATCAGCGGTTCGGGAGTTACCTCGGGGTTAGCCGGGTACTCGTGGTTGCCGTCGACAAACAGGTTCTGGCCATCGGTGGCCAGCCACTCCAGCAACCGGCGTCCGAGTTCGGGGTGATCCGCGTGGCGGGTAACTCCGGCCCCGGAGACGTTGACGTGCACTCCTTCTCCCTCGGCGCCGGCGAATTTGAGCTCTACCGGAAAGTCGGCGTTCTCCTCCAAAAGCCGGGCCAGGTAATAGTGATTGGCGATGCCGACGTCGCAGCCGCCCGCGGCGATGGTCTCCAGAACCAGGATGTCGCTGCCCAGGATGTCCACATCGTTGTCGACCCAGCCTCGGACGATCTGTACCGCATCCTCATAGCCATGGTGGGCCACCAGACTGGCGACCAGCGACTGGGTGTAGACGTTGGACGAGTCGCGCATGCACAAGCGGCCCTCCCACCTTGGATCGGCCAGGTCCTCGTAGTCGATCAGTTCGTCGGGGTCGACCCGGTCCGGGTGGTACACGAAGGTGCGGACCCGTTTGCCCAGGCCGAACCAAAGCCCGCTGGGGTCTCTTAAGTTCGGCGGGATGGCGTCGGTCAACGCATCGGAGTCCAGGGGCTGAAAAACCTCTTGTTCTGCGGCCAGATACAGGTTGCCGGCGTCGACGGTCATGTAGACGTCCGCCTGGGTGTTCTGGCCCTCGGCTTTGATGCGCTCCCGTAATTCGGCGTCGCTGCCGAAAAGAAACTCCACGCTGATGCCGGTCACTTCGGCGAAGCGCTCGAATGCGGCCTCCTCGCCGTAGTGGCGGCCGGAGTACACGCGCACCGTATTTTCGTCGGCGGAGGCAAGGTCGCATGCACTTAACGCCAGCAGCAGCGCCAGCAGCAGCGTGGTGGTGCGAAATCTGCCGATCAACCGTGTTCCTCCTGAGCTTAAGAGCCGAATCGAGGCAAGCCGTTATGTACGTGGGCGGGCTAGAAGACGCCGTCGGGTGAGCGATATTAGGTGCTCCTATCGTCGGCACTTAGGATAACTTCATGATCTTTCGTTGGGAACAGTTAATCGGGCAGAGCGTGTGAAAACTTGGTCCACCATGGCGCTTGTGGCGTTGCTGGCGGCAACCTGCGCGGCGGCCGGCGCGCCGATGCGAAGTTCAATCTTTGCCCAGGTCACCGGCGACGAGCCCGAATACCTGTTGACGGCCATGAGTCTCGCCGAGGACTTCT
>JAHWKV010000007.1 GCA_019347725.1 Actinomycetota bacterium | reverse complement strand
GCCGCCGGCTCTGGATCGGCACGACCTATCTCGACGCCCAGCGCCCGGTGATCTGGGACATCGGCGCCATCGCCGCCTCGAGCTACCCGACGAAGCGCGAGCTCATAAAGAAGATCATGATCGCCTCCGCGGCAATCCCCGGCGCCTTCCCGCCGGTCATGTTCCCGGTCCAGGCCAACGGCCAGACCTATGCCGAGATGCATGTCGACGGCTTTCGATTTGATCTAGCTCCGGTGCTGGGCCGGGACAACCACTGGTTCGATCCCAGAGCAGCTTTCTTCAAGGTGGTGCAGCAGGACCCGGTCCTGCAGGGGGTGAAGCTGATAGCCGAGCCGTGGGACCTTGGTGAGGACGGCTACCAGGTGGGTAATTTTCCTGTGGACTGGAGCGAGTGGAACGACCGCTACCGGGACTGCATTCGTCGTTACTGGAGAGGGGATAAGGGTCAGGTCCCGGAGTTGGCGTCCCGGCTATCGGGCTCATCGGATATTTTCGAGCATAGCGGGCGGGGGCCTAGGGCCAGCATCAACTTCATAACTTCCCACGACGGTTTCACGCTGGCGGATTTGGTTTCGTACTCGCGCAAACACAATGAGGCCAACCTGGAGAACAATAGCGACGGGACGGGCAATAGTCTTAGTCGCAACTGGGGTGAAGAGGGCCCTACCGACAACGAGCGAGTCGGCCGCATGCGGAGCCGCATGCTTCGCAACCTGACGTCGACCCTGCTTTTCTCTCAGGGTGTGCCCATGATCGTCGCCGGCGACGAGATGGGGAGGACCCAAGGGGGCAACAACAACGCTTACTGTCAGGACAACGAGATCAGCTGGATAAGCTGGGACCTGTCGCCCTCGCAGCAACAGCTTCTGGACTTTACCGTGCAGGCTATGCAGATCCTCAAGAAGCACCCGGTGCTACGTCGCCGCCGATACTTCATGCCCAGCAGCGGTAAGGAGACCGAAGTGCCTTCCGTTGTATGGCTACGGCCCGACGGGTCTTCCATGCAGGCTCAGGACTGGGAGGATGTCGACAATCATGTGCTGGGAATGCTCATGCCGGCCGGGAGCGCCGATGAGGTTGACGCCACCGGTCAAAGGATTGGCGGCGATACGCTGCTGCTGCTGATCAACTCCGGAGCCCGCTCGACGTACTTCGCTCTGCCGGAGCCCGGCGATCCCGGCCGGTGGCGGGAGCTCATCAACACCGCTCGCCCCGGAACCAGGATGCGCCGGCGCCAGGGTCTCAACCTCACCGCACGTTCGCTGATCCTGCTGGGCCACGGCCCAGATCTCTGAGGGCCCCGGCCAGCTGCTGGACCCGCGCGGAGTCGAAAAACTCCTCGAGGGTCGCCGGCAGTGGGAGGCACCAGTTGGGCCAGGTTTCGATGGTGCCGGGCATGTTCGGGCGGCGTGTTTCCCCCAGGGCGTCCTCCGGAGTCACCGTGACGATGCGCGCCTCGGTGGCCGCCAAGCTCGAATACGCCCGCTGCACAACCTCAGGCACCGCGGCGTCCTGCTCGCACCCGGAGGCGGCTGCGAGGCGCTGCCGCATCTCCTCCAACAGCTCCGGGACGGGGAGAACCCCGGCCCGCCTTTGGTCTTCCAAGTCCGACCCGGTCCAAACTCCTGCGATGGTGGGTAAGTCGTGGGTGCTCACGGCTGCCATCGACTGGGCCGGGATGGAATCGGCGGAAGGCTCAAAGATCAGCAGCCGGTAGGACAGGATGTCCCGGGCCCGGAGCGCCTCTCGTACACCATCTTCTACGGTGCCGAGGTCTTCGCCGACGACGAACGCCCGGGCCTGCTGGCTCTCGGCGGCGAGCAGGTCCAGTAGCGCGCCGACCGGATACCGGACGTAGGTACCTTCGGTTGGGTCGCACCCATGGGGGATCCAGAACAGTCGAAACAGTCCCATCACGTGATCGACCCTCAGGCCCGCGGCATGCTTGAACGCGGCACGGATAGTTCGGATGTACGGCTCATAATGCATAGCAGCCAGGCGGGCAGGGTGAAACGGTGCGGCGCCCCAGTCCTGCCCGCGGCGGTTGAAGTCGTCGGGAGGGGCGCCGACGTGGAAGCCCTCAGCGAAGGCTCCCCGGAAAACCCAGGCGTCGGCGCCTGCGGGGTCGACGCCTACCGGCAGATCTTTGATAAGCCCCGTAACACCGGCGGCCTCGGCAAGCTGCTCATCGATCAGCCACTGCAGGTAGCTGTGGAACTCCACGTCCTCCTCATGATCCCGGCGGAACGACTCGATTCCGGATGCGTTGGGAGTGCTCAGCTCATCGGGCCAGGTTCTCCAATCGGCGCCGTGCCATTCGGCAATGGCGCTGAAGGTCGAGTAGTCCTTAAGAGGCGGCCCTTCCTGGGCGCGGTAGCGATCGAAGGATCCGCTGCCTTCGAAATCGTCGAACAACGCCTTGAGTGCCGGGCGCTTCAACGCCCACACCGCGTCGCGATCGATCCGGTCGCTGGAGTTCATCCGCCGAGCGGCGGGACGCAGTGTATCGACCGCTGCGCTGGAACCGGCCAGGTCGTCGATGCCCAGGTACACGGGGTTGCGAAAGATGCGGCTGCCTGGAAAGTATGGGCTCGGCTGCATGCCGGCTCCGGGAGTGCTTGCGCCGATTGGATTTACCATAAGGGTGTCGGTGCCCTGTTCCCGGCGCGCGCGCTCGCCGAAGACTCTGAGATCGCTCAGATCCCCCATGCCCCAGCTGGTTGCGGAGCGCAAAGCGTACAGCTGCAGCGACCATCCCCACAGCCTGCGACTGGGAGGCGGGTAGCAGCGTTGGGCACCGGCCGCAGTCCACGGCTCGTCCAGTGCAGGCAGGGATCCGATCTCCGGCTCCAGTGCGTCTACTAAAAGTTGAAGCGTCTTGTCGGGCGCCGGTTGCCACTCGCCCGTGTAGTCGTGGTAGCCGGGTTCGATCCCGCACGCGGCTGCGCGAGCCCGAAGGTTACCCAACCTTACGCAACTCCAGGCTGAGCTTCGCCTTACCCAGCTCTACACCTCGGGGTTCCTGATCCAGCGTCCCTTCGTGCAAGGTCGTGGATTGCGTCTCTCCTCGGATGTATCCACACCACTCGGAGATGGCCTTGCTCAGCTGCGCGTCGTCGGTTTGGTATGCAGTCTCGATGTGGTCTTGAATGTTGAGGCCGCTTTCCTTCCGCAGTTGTTGGATGTGCCTGACTACGTCGCGGGCGAGCCCTTCCCGTAGCAATTCGTCGGTCAGGCGGGTGTCGAGGGCGACCTGGATGTCACCAGCCAAGCCCACTTCCCAGCCCTGCGCCTGCAGCGTAACGACGCCGGCGTCCTCGGGCGTTACCTCTACGCTGTCGCCGTCCACCACGAGCATCGTGCTTTGCCCCGAGTCGATCTGGGCCGCTTGCTCGTGGGAGGCCTGGCGGATCGCCTGAGCTACTTTGTTCGCGTCGGGCCCGTGCTTGGGCCCCAACGCTTTGAATTGCGGTTTTAGCTCCAAGCGGGTCAGATCGTCCAATGAGCTGTCCACCGTCAGTGACTTGACGTTCAGCTCGTCGAGGATGACCTCTCGCAGCCGCTCGAGCGCATTGCGCTGGCTCTCTTCCGGCGCGGCTACTCTCAACTGAGCCAGGGGCTGGCGGACCCTGAGGTCGAGGCGCTCCCGTAGAGCTCGTGCGGAGCTGGACACCTGCTGTGCAACACTCATTTGAAAGCTCAGCTGCTCGTCGATGAGCTCTGGAACGGCTCGAGGGTAGTCGCACAGGTGGACGCTTTCGGGGTCCGAGGGCCTGCGCAAGTTTTCGTACATTCGCTCGGTCAGGAACGGGATAACCGGCGCCAGCAGTTTGGTCAGCGTGGTGAGTACCTCGTAAAGCGTCTGATAGGCGGCCAGTTTGTCGGTCGCCTCCGCTCCCACGGGGTCCCAGAACCGCTGGCGGTTGCGACGTATGTACCAGTTGGAAAGCTCCTCGATAAACTCTTCCGCCTGCCGGACGAAAGGGCCGACGGCGTAGTCGTTGAAGTGGCGGTTTGCGCCGTCGACCAGCAGCTGGAGGTTGGAGATGATCCAGCGGTCGATCTCGGGTCTGTCCGCCACGGGAATAAACGTCTGCTCGGGGTCAAAGTCGTCCAAAATGGCGTAGTTGCAGAAGAACAGATAGCTGTTCCACCAGGTGCCGAAGACCTTGCGCTCCAGCTGCTCGCCGTGCCCGTAGCCGAAGTTCAGGTTCTTGGTGGGATTGTGCCGGCAGTACATCCAGCGCATGACGTCCGCGCTCATCCGGTCCGCAGCCTCGTCGAACTGGATGGAGTTGCCCTTTGAATAATGCATCTCCTCGCCCTTTTCGTCTCGTACCAAGGCGTAGCCGAGCAGAGTCTTGAAGGGGGGGATGTCCTCCATCATCGTGCTCATGGTCAGCAGGGCGTAAAACCAGTTACGGAAATGGCCTGGAAAGGACTCAACGACAAAGTCGGCGGGAATCCATTCAGCCCAGTACTCGTGGTCGGTGTTGTAGCGAACCGTCGAGTACGGCACGATGCCCGCGTCGAGCCATGGGTTGCCTACGTCGGGTATGCGGATGGCGGATTCCCCGCATTTGCCGCAGCCGATCCGGACGCTGTCGATCCATGGGCGGTGGGGCGTGTTCGGGTTGTTGGGATCACCCTCAAACTCCTCCCAGCCGCTGACGGCGCGTGCTTTGAGCTCGTCGAGTCCGCCTATGACGTCGAACCAGCCGCAGCCCGCGCACTCGAAGATGGGCAGCGCCAGGCCCCAGTAACGCTTCTTGCTGATCATCCAGTCGCCCATGTTGGTGAGCCAGTCGAGCTCCAGGTCCTCGCCGTAGTCGGGGATCCAGCGGATCTTGCGGACGTTGTCTTTAATTTCGTCACGCCAGCCCATGTCGATGTACCACTCGTCGACCGCTCGGAACAGCAGGGGGGTGCTGCAGCGCCACCAATGTGGGTAGTCGTGCTCGTAACCCTCCGCCTTGTAAAGGAGGCCGGAGTGCTTGAGGGACTCGGTAACCTCGTCCGCTACGTCCGACGCGGATTTGCCGGTCAGCTCGCCGAAACCCTCCCCATAGATGCCGGCTTCGTCGATCGGCATGACGATGGGCAGGTCGAGCTTCTTGCCGAGATCGAAGTCCTCCTTGCCGCAACCCGGAGCGATGTGAACTACACCGGTGCCGCTAGAGTCGGAGACCTCTTCCCACTCGATCACCTTGTGGTGAGCAACGGCCTGTTCGGCGGCCTCCAGTAGATCGAAGGGACCGGAATACTGCCAGCCCACCATGTCCGCGCCGGTAATCTTGACCAGCACCTCGGGCTTGCCCAGCCGCTTGGTCTCGGACTTCAGGACGCCGGCGCACCCCTCCGACAGATAGTAGACGTCGTCGCCTTGACGGACTTTGAGGTAGGTAAGATCCGGGTTAACAGCCGCTGCCACGTTGGCGGCCAGCGTCCACGGAGTGGTGGTCCACACCAGCAGATGTTCGCCCGCCCGGCCTTTTAGGGGAAATCGAACGTAGACGGCCCGGTCGGTAACCGTTTTGTAGCCTTCTTTGCGTTCTTGTTCGGAGATGCCGGTGCCGCACCGAGGGCACCACGGCATGGCATCGAGCCCCTTGTAGATCAGCCCGCGCTCATGGCAGCGCTTGAGGAAGCTCCAAATCGTGTAGTTGTTCTCGTCCGACATCGTGAAGTACGAGTTTGGCCAGTCACTCCACATGCCCAGACGGATCGACTGCCGTGTCTGAATGTCGGAGTACTTATAAACGCGCTCTTTACATCGGGCGATGAAGTTCTCGATCCCGTACTGCTCGATGTCCCTCTTCGAGGTGAAGCCCAGGTCCCGCTCCACCTGGACCTCCACCCATAGTCCCTGGCAATCGAAACCCTGTTGCCAGCGTAGGTCGTGGCCGGCCATGGCGAAAAAACGCTGGAAGACGTCCTTGTAGGTTCGGCCCCAGGCGTGGTGGACCCCCATGAAGCCGTTGGCGGTTATGGGACCGTCGAGGAACGACCACCGTGGTTTGCCCCGGGTTTTGGCGCGCAGTTTTTCAAACGTGTTCTGCTCGTCCCAGAGCTTTAGTACGGCTTTTTCGCCCGCGACCAACCCAGGCCTGCTTGGTACTTGTTCGAACAAGATCGGTTATACCCCTAGCGACGTTTCGGAGCTACTACAGTAGCAAGCAAAGTCATTTGCAGCGATCGGCCCACACGGTAGACCGGTCAAATGGATTCAACTGAAAGGCCCCCCGGATGCGGGGTCGCGTACGTTAATCTGCGTTACATGCTGCAAGGTGTTCCGGAGCAGGTTATCTCTACGAAGCGGACCAAGGTCGCCATCTTCCTAATTGCGGCCGTAGTAGTGCTTACAGACCAGGCGAGCAAGGCCTGGGCACTGGCGACGCTCAGCGGTGGCCGCCGCATATCTTTGATAGGGCAAACCGTCGACCTTCGTCTCGTGCGGAACCCGGGAAGCGCCTTCGGCCTGTTTTCCGACTCTACATTATGGGTTTTTCTCGCCAGCCTGGTAGTTACAATCGGCGTTGCGGTCTGGGCGTTGATGGACCCGGAGGCTCCCGCGGTGCTGGGTCTGGTGCTGGGCGGCGGAATGGGCAATTTGATCGACCGGCTGTTGCAGCCGCCGGGGGGCGGATCGGGCCACGTCATCGACTTTATCTATCTGTCTTTTTGGCCCACCTTCAACTTGGCCGATGCGGCGATAGTGACGGGTGTGGCGTTGCTTTTCTACTCCGCCTTTCGAGAAGGGCGGCGTTGACCGAGACGAGGAGGCTCGAGGTCGACCGGGAGGCGTCGGGCGACCGCCTCGATCAGTGGCTGGCCCAATCGTCGGGCCGGGGCCGCACCGACATCCAGCGGCTCATCTCCTCCGGTCGGGTGCGGGTGGACGGGCGTAAAGCTGCGAAATCTATGAAGGTGCGGGGCGGTCAGCTCGTGGAGATCGACGAGCCCCCGCCTCCCCCTAGGGCTGTTCTCAGCGATTGGGAAGTGCCCGTGCGCTTCGAGGACGAGCACTTGGCGGTGGTAAACAAACCTGCGGGTCTGGTGGTGCACAGTGTGCAGGGGCCGCCCGTGCCGACTATGGTCGAGGTGCTGGCCGAACAAATGCCGCTTGCGCCGGCGTCGGGGGAGCACCGGCGGGGAGTCGTGCACCGGCTGGACAAAGGAACCTCAGGGCTTTTGGTGGTGGCCAAAACCGACCGGGTCTACTATGCGCTGGTGGCTCAGATGAAGGCCAGGGAGATACAGCGCACGTACCGCGCACTGGTGGTTGGGAGGTTTGCTTTGCCTACCGGCCGAATAGAGGCGCCGGTCGGCCGGTCGGCCGGCCGGCCTACGTACATGAGCGTAAGTCCCAGCGGTCGCGCGGCGGTTACCGAGTTCGAAGTTCTCGAAGAGCTTCAGGAGGTCAGTCTGCTTGCAGTCAAGCTCCTGACGGGCCGAACCCATCAAATTCGAGTGCACCTGGCTCACATCCATCGCCCGGTGGTGGGCGACACGCAGTACGGCGGAGGCGCCGGTCAGCTCCCGCAGGCGCTGGGTCTGCGCAGACCCTTTTTACACGCATGGGCACTTGAATTCACGCACCCTTTCACGCGGGAGGTGGTCCGAGTGGAGGAGGCCTTGCCGGCGGACCTAAAGACGGCGCTGCAGATTGCCCGAGACCGCGCGGGGGTGGATTGAGCGAGGACGCGGGTAGCCCGCCTGAAAATCGATCCGGCTCTGCCGAAAGCAAGCCGGCGGTCGAACTAAAGCCGGCGACTGCCCGTACGGAAGGTGGAACCCGCCTGGTACTGGAGCAGCTGGGTTCCCGGCTCGCGGATGCGGCCCGAGCTCACCCCAACCGGACGGTTTTTATCGTGGGGGCGCTCCTGTTTGCGTCCGGTCTGGTCGGCGTAGTCGGCAGCCAGGTCGGCTCTGACGTGGTTTCCGAATTGATTTCGGACCTGGACCCGACGCCGAGCGCGTCGCCGGCGGCGGCCTCCGTCGGTCCCGCCCTGGGAGAGCCGGTGGAGCCTTACATCTCCTCCAGGCGCACCTTGGTTGCCGAACGAGCCGAATCGGACCCCGGAATATCGACGCTGGCGCTCGTCGTGTTCAACTCCTATAAAACGGCGGATGAGGTGCAGCAGTTCCTCTCCGCGCGCTCCCTATCCGGCCTGGCCGCCCAGACCCGGGTCCCGACGGAGGGAGTAGAGCCGGCCCACGTGCCGTTGGTGGGCCGGTCGCTGGACCAGGCTGCCGTATGGCAAGCGGAAGCCATCCAGCAGCGGCTCGACGCTCTCAACGAGATCGCTGCCGTGGTCGATGGGGACGAATACCGCGCAATTTACGGCCGGCAGCTCGAGCGCTACCGGGAAGCGAAGGGGCTGCTGGAGCAGCCGGCCCCGGCCACAATCTTCGCTGTGGCCATCCACGCGACGTACGAGACCTTGAGCCGGGCGGCGGACGCCCCCGAGGTGCGCTATATCGATGTTCCGGTGGACCCAACCGTGGCTCTGCAGGAAACCAGCTTTGCGGCGACGGTGCCCGAAGATGTAGACCGAATGACCTTGAGACCCTGACCGAGGAGCGGCAGGCCTGTTTGCGGCCGAAGCGACTTAAAGTAGAGGTAGCGCATCTAGCCCCGTATTCCTCGAAAGGTCTGTTTTGGCACTGGTAAACGTCGACGACCTCGTTAAGAACTACCGTCTGGGCAGCGCCCAGGTGCCCGCGCTCAGGGGCGTCTCCTTCGACATAGAGGCAGGCCGGATGGTCTCGATTATGGGACCGTCGGGTTCGGGGAAATCAACTTTGCTGCACCTGATCGGCGGACTCGACTCGCCCAGTTCGGGATCGGTGGTCATCGACGGCAGGGACCTGTCCGAGCTGGGCGATGAAGACCTGACCGTTTTTCGCCGAGAGAGTCTGGGGTTCATCTTTCAGTTCTTCAATCTGCTGCCGACCATGACCGCGTGGGAGAACGTCGCTCTGCCCAGGCTGCTGGGCGGCGCCAAACTCAGAGATGTCAGGCCCCGCGCGGTTGAGCTGCTGGAGAAGGTTGGCTTGGCCGAGCGGGTGGAGCACAAACCGTCCCAGCTGTCCGGGGGGGAGATGCAGCGGGTGGCGATTGCCCGAGCGTTGGTTGCCGAGCCGCTGTTGGTCCTGGCCGACGAGCCGACCGGGAACCTGGACTCGGAGTCGGGTCAGGCGGTGCTGGAGCTGCTCAGGCGCGTGGTCACCGAGGAGGGCGCCACGGTTGTGATTGTGACGCACGACGAAAAGGCGGCCTTCATGGGCGACCGGGTTATCAAGCTCAAGGACGGGCGACTGGAAGAGTGAACCTTTTTAGGCTGCTCAACCTCAGGCGCTTCAACGTGCACCGTATGCGCACCGCGCTCAGCGTATCCGGTATCGCCATCGGTTCGGCTCTGCTGGTTGCGGTACTGGGTTTGCTGGGTTCGTTAACGGGAAGCGTCGAGGGGTTTATCGCCGACCTGGCCGGTTCGGCCGACCTGGAGGTCTCGGCCATCTCCAACGAGGGCTTGGACGAGAGCACTTTTTTCGACGTGGAGCAGACCCCGGGCGTTCGAACCGCGGTGCCCATGGTCCGTACCCGCGCCGTGATCAACCAGGAGCCCATCCTGTTCTTGGGAGTGGACCAGCGCGCCGAGGCGTTGGGAATCGAGCTGGCCGAGGACCAACAAGAGATCTTCCTGCAGCTGGCGGTGGAGCCGGGAATCCTGATCGGTCGGCCCCTGGCGGACCGCACTGGCGTCGAGCGCGGTGACACGGTGACGGTTTTCTCTACCGGCGGCGAAAAGCAGGTGCCGGTCGTTGGTGTGATCGAAGGTGAGGCAGCGCAGTTCAGCGAAGGCAATTTCGCTCTTACGGGGCTGCCGCTGGCGCAGCAGATACTGGGCAAAGGTCCGCACCTGGACTCGATCTTCGTGGTGGCTGAATCCACCGATGAGCTAGAGGGACTGCGTCGGGCGCTTTCCGGGGTCGTGGGAGTCGACGCGTTTGTTGACTCTCCGTCGGGCCGGCTGCGCCAGGCGCAGTCGTCCACCGCAAGTTTGCGCTTCGGGATGCTTATGGGGGTGAGCATTGCGGTCACCGTGGGCGCCTTTCTCGTCTACAACACGATGAGCATGGCGGCTCTGGAGCGCCGGCGGGAGCTGGCCACGCTGCGGGCGTTGGGGGGCGGCAAGCGCAGGCTGCTCACCCTGCTGTTGTTCGAGGCGGCTGTGTTGGGCCTGATCGGCTCGGCCGTCGGCAGCCTGGCCGGCCTTGGGATAGCGCGTATCCTCGTGGGCTCTATTCCCGACTACTACGCCACCCAGGTTGAGGTGGCGGTCCGATTGAACATGCCGTCCTACGCGGTGCCGGTGGCTCTTGTGGTGGGGGTCGTCTCATCGGTGCTGGCGGCGGCGATGCCCGTGTTTGCCGCGGTGAAGGTTCCGCCGGCCCACTCCATGCGACCCGCCGGCGTGCTCGAATCGCTGGAAGAGGTTAAAGGCATCTCATGGGTACCCGCCATTGTTGGAGCGGTGATCCTCGTAGGGGCCTTCTCGACCGCGGTGTGGGGCCCGGGCACCTTGAGTTTTGTGGCCATGTCCGGCCTCGTGGCGGGGGCGATCGTTATCACCTACGGCCTGACTCAACCGCTGGCGGAGGCCACTGCTCGACTCGCATCTCGTTTTGGAGTGGCGGGACGGCTGGCTGCCTCGGCGGTACAGCGCTCGCCGCGTCGGGCGTGGGCCACCAGTGTGGCAGTGGTGGCCGGCGTGGGCATGATCGTTACGCAGGCAAGCGCCACGATGAATATCAACACCTCGGTCGACCGCAGCGTCGGCACACTGGGGGAGATCGATCTTTACATCTCGGCCGCCTCAGGCGTCTCCCTGGCCACCGATGTGCTGTTGCCGGCCGAATGGGAGGAACGGCTAAACGGCATTCCCGGCGTGGAAAACGTCGGTACCAACACTTTTCAGTTCGTAAACTACGAGGGTCAGCGAATCTTGCTGCAAGGGACCTCCAACACCGTGGGGGCGGAACCTGCGATGGCCGGAATCTCGCCGCAGCAGCGTAGGGAGGTCATGCAGGGGCGTGCAGCGGTTATCTCCACACGCTTCGAAGAATTGTTCGGCGTAGGCGTGGGTGACCAATTGACCTTGCCGACTCCGGTGGGCGAACGCACCATCGAGGTGATCGCGTCGGAGCCCAGCTTCACCTGGGAGCGGGGACTGGTAACGGTGGCCCGCTCCCACCTGGTGGACTGGTTCGGCGCCGCGGGCGTGAGCGACTATCAGCTTAGCTATTCCTCGGACGTGGACCGGGAGGTGATCCGGAATGAGGTCGAGACCTTCGTCGAGAACTCACCGGTTCCCGTTTACCTCAGCAGCGGCTCGGAGTATCTGGGTGTTATCGAGGGAACCGTCAAGCAGGTCAGGGCGCTGTTCGATTCGATGGTAGGAGTCGTTGTTGGGGCGGCGATTCTAGCCATCGTTAACGCCTTGATAATCTCGGTTATTGAGCGCAAGACGGAGCTGGGTATCATGCGGGCGCTGGGCACCGGCCGCAGGCAGCTCCGGGCGATGGTGGCTTTGGAGTCCGGGGCTCTCGGAGTCGTCGGCGGGGTGATCGGCGTGGCTTTCGGTTTCCTGGCGCACCGAGCGGCGATTGTGGCGATCGGACACCAGGGCGGTATGCCTGTGGAGTACGAATTCGTCCTTCTACCGGCGTTGATCGCCTTCCCTTGGGGTATAGCTATGGCGGTGGTCGGTGCTTTGGAGCCAGCCCGCCGGGCAGGGTCGATCAGCGTCGTGGAGGCGATCGAGTATGAGTAGCTCACACCGCCTGGCGGCGGTACTTCTTAGCATCACTATGGCGCTGGCAGCTTGCGGAGACAGTGCAGATATCGAGTCGCAGAGTCCTGCATCACCGTCGCCGTCGGTAAGTCCCTCTCCATCGCCTGCCGCGTCGCCGTCGCCTGAGCTGAGCCCCCAACCGTCCCCCCCGCCGCCCGCTCCTGCGGCGCCTGCTGAGCCACCACCTGCGGCGCCACCTCCGCCCGAACCGGTCGCGCAGCAGGGACCACCGGCTACGGGAGTGGCGCCGCAGGGCACCTATATTTTCGACCAGAGCGGCAGAGTCTCGACCCGGGGTTGCCTGGACAACGTCCAGGACGTTCCCGATACGGTGCGAGTGTCGGTTTA